>JAZOBX010000268.1:0-12072 GCA_045596205.1 Eubacteriales bacterium
ACGCCGGCCAGAGTCAGCGCCAGCTCCACGTTGGACAGCACGCTCTGGTGGGGAATCAGATGATAGCTTTGGAACACAAAGCCGATACGGTGGTTACGGTAGCTGTCCCAGTCGCGGTCGGTAAAATCTTTTGTGGAGACACCGTCAATTTGTAGGTCTCCTGCGGTGTATTGGTCCAGACCGCCGATGATATTGAGCAGAGTGGTCTTGCCGCATCCCGAATGACCGAGAATGGACACAAACTCCTGACGGCGGAAACACATATCCACCCCGCGAAGGGCATGAACGGTTTCGCCTGCGGTCTCGTACACCTTGGTAATGCCGTGTAAGGTGAGCATTCTTTTTTCCTCTTTACGTAAAGTTTTTTATGATGGTACTTACTATTATCGCATAAAAGTTATGGCGTTGGCGTTGCTATTTTATGTCCAAATTATAAATATTTTATAAAAATGGAGGAAAATACAAAAAGAGCAGACATACAAGATTTTTTCGTCTCGTACATATGCTCTGTTTTTTGTCGCAGGGCTTTAAAGAGCCACGATCGCTTAAATCCAAAGAATGGAAATTTTCTGTTCTTTTCCTTCTTCCATGAGGGCATCTCCCCATTCCAGCAGCGCCCGACAGGTTTGTATAAACTCTTCTTTTCTGAGGGCGGTCAGACGGTTGAGATGCTTTTCATGACTGTCGCAGGGCTCCAGAGAATAGAGCTGCATTTGGGAGAGAATATCGGTAAATCCACGGTCGGAGCGGCGGAGCAGCTGGCAGAACTCTTTGAGATCATCGCCAAAGACCTTCCATTTTTCCGCATCCAGAACAGACACGCCGTGGGCAATGTAAAAGCCAAACTCTCTGGCTTCTAAAAGTAGACAGAAGGGCGCAAAGGCTTCCCCTGCAAAAAACGCAGATTTTTCGCCCAGATATACGCCTTCAAAATCCCCGGGAAGCAATTCCACCACGTCCCCTTGAGGCAGGTCGGCAAGAGAAGTGATCATGGCGGTGTTTTCAGGCAGCTCCACGTCCACGTCGTTGGCAAACAGCACGGAGGTCACGCCGCCTTTGCCGTCCTTTACAGCATCCAGAAAATCGGCAATATAGTTGATGATGTTCTCGCCGCCGTCGATTTCTTCATAGTCAATAAACTTCAGCTTGCGGCCAATGAAGGTCTCGGGGGTGACGATTATGGGGAAGGACACGCTGAGCTGGTCATAGGCGCCCGCTTCATCGCACACAAACAGAATTTTTCCGTCGCGAACGATATCAATGCGCAAATTGGCCTGGTAACCGTAGGGGATATCGTCTTCCTCTTTGGGAAGCTCAAATAAATTGCGCATTTCGTCGGTGAAGGTATCGTGCATATATACGGAAATAGAAACACCAAGCGCCTCTGCCTGCTCTGCCACTTCGGCATAGCCTTCCTCGGAGAGGAGCTTTTGGATCACGGCATTTCCGTGGGCAACAAGGTCTTCTCGCTCTATACGGCGATAGGATTCGGTCTTGCTCATAGTTTTTTTGGTTGTCTCCTAAAAGTATTCTTGCTACAGTATACCACATTCTGCCCCTTTTCGCAAGACAGAATTGATATTTTTTTCGTTTTGCGTCATTTTCATGCAAATTTCCCATGACTTGCCCCATTTTGCTGTTCTTTTTGCCCGAACTGCCCCATTTTTGATTTTTGGGTTACATTTTGGGTTTTCAGGGATGCGTTCAGGTTAATTTTCCAGATTAAACCTATAATTAAAGAGAAAAACAACGGGGGTTTTGTCGGTTTTTGCAAAATTTGGTTTAGTAAAAAGCGCATTTTAACGCTCAAAATCGGATAGAAAAACAGAGAAACGGATATTGACAACAGACATGAAAATTGTTATAATAGTAAATTGAAGTTAAAGGTAGTATATGTGTAAAAATGAATTGTGACAAATAAAGGAGTTTTAAAATGTTAAGTGTTTCGCAGATTCACGTAATGAACATTGATAACGCCATCCGAGGCGCAAGAAATCCCATGAACAGCTGGGCAAAGTCCGACAGCTTCTACGACAGCGAAGGTAAATTCGTTTTGGGCGAGGCAGACCTTGCCTTTGGCAGACGGCTGGCACTGGCAGGCTCTGACCACCGCAAGTTCTTGCGGCAGATCTTCGTGTCGATGGACGTCTGTGCCCCTCTGTACTGGTGGAAAGAGTTTGATACCTACAAGGTGGGCACTGTGGCAGACTCCTGCTCCACTATGCACAAAATCCAAGCCAAAACCTTTACCCGCGAGGATTTCAGCTGCGACCGTATGACGGACAAGGCCCTTGCTTGCCTTGACGCTGTCATTGCCTGTTTGGAAGAAGAACGCCTGCGCTTTGTGGAAACCAAAGATATCACCGCATGGCACAATATGATCCAGCTGCTCCCCAGTTCCTATATGCAGCTGCGCACCGTCACCCTTAACTACGAGGTGCTCATCAATATCTACTACGCCCGCCGACAGCACAAGCTGGCAGAATGGCATACTCTTTGCGACTGCATCAAAGCACTACCCTACGCCAAAGAATGGATTTTGGTAAAAGAAAAAGAAGAAAACAACTAAAAATCGACATACGCCTCTGTGATTTTTAGCCCATCATATATAAATTGCAAAGAATTGTTTACATACGCAAAAACGCAGAAAGAGATATAAAATGAAAGACGGATTGATTAGAGTTGCCGCATCTGCGCCCCGCATTCGGGTGGCAGACACGGTGTATAACGCAAGCCAACTGATTGATGCCGCCCACCGCGCGGCAAAAGAAAAGGTAGGCGTTCTGGTATTTCCCGAAATGTCCATGACTGCCTATACGGCAAACGATCTGCTGTTTTTTGACAGCTTGCTTCGCGGCGCAGAGCAAGGTCTTCTCCGCTACATGAAGGAGACGGCAGAATTGCCTTTGCTCTCTTTTGTAGGCGTGCCTGTCAGAGCCTTTGGCAGAATTTACAACTGCGCGGCGGCGGTATCGGGGGGAAAGCTCCTTGGTCTTGTACCCAAATACGCCCTTGGCAACTACGGTGAATTCAACGAATCCCGTTGGTACGCCCATCCCATGCAGGAAACCGTGGATTTCCGCTTTGCCGAGCAGGACACCTATCTTGGCACAGACCTGATCTTCACTTGCAAAGAAATGCCCTCTCTTACCGTTGCGGCAGAAATCTGCGAGGATATTTGGGTATCCGAGCCCATTTCCTGCCGTCACACCACCGCAGGGGCAAATCTTATTGTGAATCTCTGCGCCAGCGACGAATTTTTCGGCAAATCCGCTTTGCGCCGCGATATGACCAGAGTCCAGTCCAAACGCGCCTGCTGTGCCTACGTGTTGGCAGATGCAGGCGAGGGCGAAAGCACCACCGACCTGGTATTTGCCGGCAACCATATTATTTGCCAGCTGGGTGAAGTGGTGGCGGAAAAAGCCCCCTTCTCGGAAGGCGATACCCTTGTTGCCACCCTCGACACGGACATGATCGATGCCCGTCGCTCCCGCGCCAATTTTGAGCCTGTGACCGCAGGCTACCGCTATATTCCCTTTTCTCTGCCCCTTACAGAGACCCGCATTTCGCCCAAGCCCGCCCCCTTCCCCTTTATTCCCGAGGACGGCTCGGCGTTAGATACGGCGATGGGCATTCAGTCGGTGGCGCTTGCCTCCCGCGTGCGCCATATCGGGGCAAAAACCATGGTCCTCGGTGTGTCGGGTGGGCTGGATTCCACTCTGGCTTTGCTGGTGGCCTGCCATGCGGCAGACCGTCTGGGTATGCCAAGGGAACAGATTCTGGCGGTGACCATGCCTTGCTTTGGCACCTCCGAGCGCACCAAAAGCAATGCAGTGAAGCTGTCCGAGGCGCTGGGCGTGACCCTTCGCACCGTTCCCATCGGCGCATCCGTTACCCAGCATCTCTATGATATCGGCCATCCTCTCCACGTCCACGATGCCACCTACGAAAACGCCCAGGCCAGAGAACGCACCCAGGTGCTGATGGACCTGGCAAACAAGGAAAACGGCTTGGTGGTGGGCACGGGAGACCTGTCCGAGCTGGCGTTGGGATGGGCGACCTACAACGGCGACCATATGTCTATGTACAGCGTCAACGCTTCTATTCCCAAGACCCTGATCCGCCACATGACCACCGCTTATGCCAACCGTAGCCAAGAGCCCTTAAGAAGCATTTTGCTGGATATTGTCAATACCCCCGTCAGCCCCGAGCTTCTGCCTCCAAAGGACGGCGAGATTGCCCAGGTGACGGAAAACATCGTTGGCCCTTACGAGCTTCACGACTTCTTTATCTGGCATTTCCTCCAGAACGGCGCTTCTGCCAAGAAGCTGCTCCGCCTGGCGGAAGCCGCTTTTGAGGGCGTGTATACAAGAGAAGAAATCAAAGGTACGCTGAAAATTTTCATCCGCCGTTTCTTCTCGCAGCAGTTCAAGCGCTCCTGTATGCCTGACGGCCCCAAGGTGACCCAAGTGTCCCTCTCCCCCAGAGGAGACTGGCGCGCACCCAGCGACGCCAGCGCCGCCCTTTGGCTCAGCGAGCTGGAAGAAACAGACTAAGGGGGAAGAGCCGCATGAACAGCCGTTTGGCAGAGCTGTTTGCCAGCTTAAAGCACAGCTCTCCCGCTCCCAAAGGGCCCATCACCCACCTGGTCGTGGGGCTGGGTAACCCTGGCAAGCAGTATGAAAACAACCGTCACAACGTGGGCTTCCACGCCATTGACAAGCTGGCGGAAAAGCATGGCATTGAGGTGAAATCCTCCCGCTTTCACGCCCTTGTGGGCGAGGGCATGATTGGGGAACACCACGTGCTGCTGCTCAAGCCCCAAACCTTTATGAATTTGTCGGGCGAGGCAGTAAAAGCCGCCGCCGACTACTATAAAATCCCCGCCGAGCAGATTTTTGTGTTTTGCGATGACGTGTCCTTTGACGTAGGACAGATGCGCATCCGCAAAAAGGGGTCTGCGGGGGGACACAACGGGCTGAAAAGCATAATCGGTCAGCTGGGCACAGACGGGTTTCCCCGTCTGAAAATCGGCGTGGGCAAAAAGCCCCATCCCGACTATGACCTGGCAGACTGGGTGCTGGGAGACCTGCCTAAGGATAGCCAGCCCAAAATAAGCGAAGTGTATCTGGCGGTAGCAGACGCCACAAGCCTTCTCCTTGACGGCAAGTTTGAGGAGGCGGCAAACAAATTTTCCCGCTAAACATTTGACGAAAAAGAGACAGCATGAAACACCAAACCCATCTCATCACCTTTGATAGAGAGTTTCGTCAGCTTTGCCAGGTTTTAAAGCAGGAGCTGCAAAAGGACGCGCCTCTGCCTTTGGTTGTCAACGGCCTGAACTACATGGCATCAGACAGCTTTTCGGCAGAGGTCATCGCCCTTGCCAAGCAGACCCAAAGCGCCCCCTCTCTGGTCCTTGTACCCAACGGAGCGGAGGGCAGATGGCTTTGCGACAGCCTGCAAAACGCAGGACTGACGGCTCTGTATTATCCCTATCGGGACTTTGTGTTTGACTATATTTCCTCCTCCCACGATGTTGAGCGTGAGAGGCTTTTTGTGCTGTCTGCGATTCTTTTTGGCAAGGTAGACGCTATTGTAACCACCCCCTCCGCCGCGCTACAGATGACCATGCCCCAAGCCACTCTCAAAAACGCCGCCCTTTCCCTGTCCCCCGAGACGATGATCGCTCCAAAGGACCTGGCAAAGCGATTGGAGCAGATGGGCTATGTGGCGGTAGATACGGTGGAAAGCCACGGGCAGTTTGCCAGACGGGGCGGCATTGTGGACGTGTATTCCCCCGGGGCAGAGCCTGTCCGTATTGAGTTTTTCGGTGACGAAGTGGACCGCATGGGGCATTTTGACCCCGAAACCCAAAGGGCCACCGACCCCTGCGAGAGCCTGTTTGTGTTACCCGCCAGAGAGGTGCTGATGGGGGAAGAGACCGCTTCCCTGCTACTCCAAAAAATCAAACAGCAAATAAAGAAAACCGAAGACCCCGACACCCTTCGCGCCCTTGGGCGTGAGACGGCGGCTCTGGAGGGGGGCACAGACCTATATAACCGCGACAAATATATTCATCTGATCTATCCCGAAGACGCTACCCTGCTTTCCTATTTTACAAAAACCACAGCCGTTTTGTATCTGTCCTCCAGCGAAGCGGAGGAGCGGCGGACGGCAGATGAAAAAATACAAAACGAAATCGTTACCTCATTCATTGAAAAGGGGCTGGTAAACGGCAAACACGCCCTCTATCAGCAGGACGGCAGTGATCTTACGGCGTTTTTAGGCAGACACGTACCCCTTTATATCAACCAGTTTGCAGGGGTGAGTATGTCTATGCGCTGCGCGGGGCTGTTCGGGTTCCGTTGCAGACAGACCGTATCCTACCGAGACAATTTCAGACAGCTTTGCGAGGACCTGCGGGACCTGATCAAAACGGGCTACCGCACCCTGATTCTCTGCCCCACCGAGCCCGAGGTGGATTCCCTCTGCAAGGCGCTGTCGGAGATAGATATTCCCGCCACGAAGGTGCCTGAGGATTACGAGATCAGCGAGGCTACCCTTACCCCAGGCTCCGTGAGAGTGGGCGTGGGGACTTGCAGGGGCGGCTTTGACCTACCCAATCCTCGGGTGGCGCAGCTGACTATGGGCGACGACAAAACCTCCCGTCTGCGCAAAAAATCCACCAGAAGAAAGCAAAAGCACGCCGACGCAGGCGAGGCGATCCGCTCTTACGTAGACCTCAAGGTGGGGGATTTTATCGTTCACCAAACCTACGGCATTGGCCGTTTTACGGGTATACAGAACACCACCGTTGACGGTGTGTCCAAAGACTATATCACCATTCAGTACCAAGGCACAGACCAGCTTCTGGTGCCCTGCGAAAAGCTGGACCTCATTACCAAATACATTGGGGCAGGGGCAGACGACGGCACGGTGAAGCTGTCCAAAATGGGCGGTGCGGAATGGCACAAGGCCAGAACACGCGCCAAGGGCGCCGCAAAGGAATTGGCAAAAGAGCTGATTGCCCTATACGCCGCAAGACAAAAGCTTTCGGGCTACGCCTTCCCGCCGGACAGCGATCTGGAAAAAGAATTTGAGGGGGCGTTTGAGTTTGTGGAAACCGATCCTCAGCTGGTTGCCACCGACGATATCAAAAAAGACATGATGAAGCCTGCCCCCATGGACAGACTGCTCTGCGGAGACGTGGGCTTTGGCAAAACCGAGGTGGCGCTCAGAGCCGCCTTCAAAGCCATTTGCGCAGGCAAGCAGGTGGCTCTGCTGGTGCCCACCACTATTCTTGCCATGCAGCATTACCAAACCGCCCTCTCCCGTATGAGAGGCTTCCCCGTAAATGTGGAAATGCTGTCTCGCCTGCGCTCTGCAGGGGAGCAGACCCGCATTCTCCGCCGCCTGAAAAGAGGGGACATTGACCTGCTTGTAGGCACCCACAGCTTGCTGGGCAAAAAGGTGGAATGGCGGGATCTGGGACTGCTGATCGTAGACGAGGAGCAACGCTTTGGCGTGGCGCAGAAGGAACGGCTCAAGCAAATGGCAGAAGGGGTGGACGTGTTGACCCTGACCGCCACACCCATTCCCCGTACTCTGCATATGGCCATGTCGGGCATACGTGATATGTCCATTTTAGACGAAGCCCCCGAAGACCGTTTTCCCGTCCAGACCTTCGTGATGGAGCATGACGAGGGGCTGATTTTAGAAGCCATGCGCAAGGAGCTGGGACGGGGCGGCCAAGTGCTGTATCTCCACAACCGCACCGATACCATTTCCGTGGTGGCGGCCAAAATTGCCCAAAGCATTCCCGAAGCCTCGGTGGCTTGGGCCCACGGGCAAATGGACAAGGAAGAGCTGGAGCAGATCTGGCAGGCACTGGTGCGCGGGGATATCAATATTCTGGTCTGCACCACCATTATTGAAACGGGGGTAGACCTGCCCAACGCCAACACCCTGATCATTGAAGACGCCCACCGTATGGGTCTGTCTCAGCTCCACCAGCTCCGCGGTCGCGTGGGACGGAGCGGTCGGCGCGCCTACGCTTACTTTACCTTCCGCCCGGGTATGACCCTGTCCGACGTGGCGCAAAAGCGACTGGAGGCCATCCGCGAGTTTACCGAATTTGGCGCAGGTTTCCGCGTGGCCATGCGCGACCTGGAAATCCGCGGCGCGGGAAATCTGTTGGGCGCAGAGCAACACGGCAACATTGACAGCGTGGGCTACGATCTCTATATCCGTTTGCTCCAGGAAGCCATTTTGGAGGAGCAAGGCAAGGCGCCGCCTCCTGTGTTTGAATGCTCCGTGGACATTCATGCCGACGCCCTGATTCCCGAACGCTATATCCAGTCGGCCTCCCACCGCATGGATATGTATAAAAAAATTTCCCACATTCAGTCGGGACGCGACAGAATGGATATTTTAGACGAGTTCTGCGACCGCTTCGGCGAACCGCCTGCCCCTGTGGTCAGACTGCTGTACGTATCGCTGATCCGCGCTCTTGGCGCTTACTCCCACATTTCCAAGGTAGAGCAAAGAGGGGGAGAGATGCGGTTTGTGTGCGAAAAGATTCGGCTGGACATCTGGTCGGAGCTGTTTGCCACCGACTCCCGTCTGCGCATTGCCCCGGGTAACAGCCCTGTGGTGCTGATGAAGCTGAACCGCGGCCAGGACCCTGCCGAAGTGACGGCAGACCTGCTGGTGCGCTATGTGGAACTACTCAAAGAAGACGAACAAAACGAACAAAACGAAAATTCCCAAAAGTAAAGGATTTGTATGCAATCGCTACTTTCATTTTTCTTTGGCTCAAAACGGCGTATCGTGCTATTTTGCACCGCCCTGCTACTGCTTTGCGCATTGCTGTTTTGCGCCACGGTGCTTCCCTTTTTGCGCCACGGTCCCGTGGTGCTGTCTTACAAGGGACTGCAGGTCAGAGAGGGTGTGTTCAACTATCTCTACACCTTCTTCCGCTACAAGCTTCCCGCCTCTTTTGAAAACGTGCAGGACACCGACGCCTTCTGGCGTCTGGAGCGGGAGGACGGGCAGACCAACGGCGAGTATTACGGCAAAATTGCCCTCGATCTGGTGTTTCAGACCGTTGCCGCCGCAAGAATCTACGACAGCCGCCTGACCCTCACCCAAGAGGAGCGGGCAGAGCTGGACAAAGCCATAGAAGAAACCCTCTCTCTTACCTATAAAGGGGGCGGCTCAAAAGCCGCTTTCAACGAGAAGGCCAAGGTATTTGGCTTTACCTACGAGGATTTCAAAACCGCCACCCTTCTGCTCTATAAAGCCACCACGCTCCAGTCTTCCCTTTACGGAGAAAACGGCGGCAGACTGACCGAAGCAGAGCTGACTGCTTATCTGAAAGAGCATTTTTACCATACCGTCATCATTTTCGTGCGCACGGAAAATAAGCTGGTCAAAGACAGCCAAGGCAACTACCTCACCGACGGAAACGGTCAGTATATCACAGAAGAGCTGACCCCCGCAGAAAAAGCGGAGAAGATGGAAAAGGTGGAAGCCATCCGCGAGGCCATAGCCGACGGCACCACCGAGGAGGAATACCTGAAGCTGCTGTTATCTTATAATGAAGACGCAGACGCCCAAAACCGCCTTTGCAGTTATTACTTCTCGGAGGGCAACGCCTACACCACCGCCTTTGCAAAGGTGTTTCCCACCGTCAAAGACGCCGCCATGTCGCTGAAAATGGGCGAGGTAAAGGAAGTGACCTCCTCTGTGGGGACCCACTTTGTGTTCCGCACGGAAATCGGCAAAGCTCCCTACAACGACCGCTTGTTTGCAGAATTTTTTACTGACCTGCGCACCCAAGCCGCAAGTGACCTCTATACCGAAATTTTGCTGGACGGCATCTCAGGGGTGAAAACCAGAAACCAAGCCTTCTTAGATCGCCTTGATTTCGCCAATACCCAGCCTAATTCTACTCTCATGATCGCTTATTTTCATGGGTATTTGGTATCTACTCACTCCTAATTCTTAACTCTTCACTCTTCACTCTTCACTTTTCACTTTTCACTTTTCACTCAACGGACAGTCGAGGACGCCTGTCCCTACAATCACTCCTAATTTTGCCAACGGCAAAATTTGTAGCTCTACTTGTTCCTATCATTCCCCATTTGTAAACTTTTTCGCATCGCCCTGTTTTTTTCCGGACTTTGTGGTATACTGTTACCACGATATAGAATATTTCTCATTTAGTCTTTTGAGGTTTCAAAAAGGAGACCAAACATGAAAATCTTTTTGCGTATTGGCATAGCGTTACTGCTGTGCGTGGGGGTATTTGTGAGTTTATCTTCCTGCACGTTGTATCTTAGCGCAGACAATCTTTCCAAACACTATAAATCCAAAAGAGAGGCGCAGGGACAGGTGACCGACGAGGGCATTGTTGCCGCCTACCGCTTGGCGCTGGGGCTTTTGGAAGAAACGGATAAAAGCCAAAATCAACTGCTTTCTCCTCTTTCCGTGATGCTGGCGCTGGGTATGACCGCCAACGGAGCAGAGGGCGAGACCAAAGCCCAGATGGAGCAGGCGCTGGGCATGACCACGGAAGAAACAAACGCATTTCTTTCGGCGGTGCTGGCAAATGCCGACGAAGACGTGGTGAATTTCGCCCAGTCCATTTGGTTTAGAGACGAAGAAATTTCGGTTTTACCCGAATTCCTCCAAACCAATGCCGACTATTACGGCGCGGATGCCTATGCCGCCAAGTTTGACCAATCTACCGTTAGAGATATCAACAATTGGGTAGAGCATCATACCGACGGTATGATCGACAAGCTTCTGGACCGGATTGACCCTGCCGCCATGATGTATCTGATTTCCGCTTTGGCCTTTGATGCCAAGTGGGAAACGCCCTATAAAAAGTCCCAGATTTTTGATGATTTCTTTACCGCAGCCGACGGCGCGCCCCAGTCTGTGGAGCTGATGCACTCTCAAGAGGGCAGATATTTGTCTCTTAACGGCGCGCTGGGCGTACTGAAGCCCTACGAGGGCGGCCGCTACGCCTTTGCAGGCATTTTGCCCCCCGAGGGGATGAGTCCTGCCGACTATCTGGCTTCCCTTTCTGCTGATGAATTCACCCGTCTCATGACAGATGTGCAATACGGCAAGGTGGATGCCAAAATTCCCGCTTTTTCCTTTGCGGGAGACTATCTGCTGAACGATGCCCTCAAAGCCCTTGGCATGGAGCTGGCGTTTACGGATGATGCAGATTTCAGCAAAATTGACAAAACCCTCCCCCTTTATATTGAAGAAGTGAAGCACAAGACCTTTATCGACGTCAGCGCAGAGGGTACCCGCGCCGCCGCTGTCACTTCCGTGGGGCTGAACAAATGCACCGCCGCCGCTCCCGACGATACTGTGTATATTCATTTGAACAGACCGTTTGTTGTCGTGCTTTTGGATACCCAGACGGGGTTGCCTCTTTTTGTGGGAACAATTCACTCAGTGAACTGAGTGAATTGTTCAACTCTTCACTTTTCACTTTTCACTTTTCACTCTTCACTCTTCACTCTTCACTTTTCACCTAAAAAGCCGATTGGACAATTCCAATCGGCTTATCAATTTTATTTCGCTTTTATTGTGTTTAGACTGGATATCAGCATACGGCGGAGTTCTTCGCAAGATTGTTGCAAATCAGAAAAAACCGTATCCGATATGCTTTCTGTTGTCAGCAACAATTCCATCCAATATTCGCATTCATTACACTCTTTTAGGGCTATTTCAAGTTTCAAAATAAAATCTTTTGTACCGTGAGCAAATTGTGCTTCGTGCAAATTAGCACCAATAGAAGTACCAGAACGCAACAATTGATTAATGATAGGACCTTCAATACTCTTTTTCTTCAAATCTCTGCAAAGCAAAACAATATCTTTGGCAAATACTTTGGATTTTGTTCTTAATATACTTTCTGTCATTTTTTACCTCGTTATGTTTTGCATTGAAAGTTGGGAGTGAAAATATGAAAAACTTCTTTGCCGTAAAGCGAAAAGAGCTACAAATTTTGCCGTTGCAAAATTAGGAGTTAAGAGTGAAAAGTGA
>JAZOBX010000269.1:0-3891 GCA_045596205.1 Eubacteriales bacterium
GGTGCAGAAGGTATCTCGCAGGTGCTGGACATTCCTCTGTCCGAAGATGAGCTTGCCGCCCTCCACCGTTCCGCCAAAACCGTATCCCGTGAAATCCAGGATACGCTTTCCTATTCTGTTTAAAGTTGCCCCCGCACTTCTTCAGTTGGTATGATTCTCACCAAATAGAATATAGTATTTAATGATTTTCTCCTTGACGAAAATCTCCTGTTGGTGTATAATAATAAAGTAAAAAACTCCCAAAAAGGAGATATCGCCATGACCGAACAAGAAGCCAAAAAACGAATCAAAGCGTTGCAGGACGAGCTGACCTATCATGCTAAGCTTTACTATGAAAAAGACGCTCCCGAGATTTCCGACTACGAATACGATGCGCTTTTCAGAGAACTGGAAACCCTTGAAAAAGCCTATCCGCAGTATATCACCCCCACCTCTCCCACCCATCGCGTAGGCGGTGCTGTGCTGGATAAATTCACCAAGTTTACCCACCGCGTGCCCATGGGCTCTCTGGAAGATGTGTTCTCCTATGAGGAACTGGACAGTTTTCTCTTGGGCGTCCGTTCTGCCGTCCGTGAGCCTGCCTGGTCTGTGGGGCCGAAAATTGACGGTCTTTCCGTGTCGCTCACCTATGAAAACGGCGTGCTTGTCTCAGGCGCCACCCGCGGCGACGGTAATACAGGAGAAGACGTAACCAACAATCTCCGCACCGTCCGTTCTATCCCCCTTACCTTGCCCGAGCCTCTCCCTTACCTCTGCGTAAGAGGAGAAGTATATATGCCAAGACAGGTGTTTGACGAGCTGAACGCCGCAAGAGAAGCCCAGGGCGAGCCCCTTTTTGCCAACCCCCGCAACGCCGCCGCAGGCTCTCTCCGCCAACTGGACTCCCGCATCACCGCCTCCCGCAGACTGGATATTATGGTGTTTAACCTCCAGGAAGGCAGTCTTTATATGGACGGTCACGCCCCCGAAAGCCACACCGAAACCCTTGACCGTCTCGAGGACCTTGGTTTCCACGTGCTCCCCCACCGCGCTAAATTGTCCGACCCCCGCGATGTTGCCGCCCACGTGGCAAAGCTGGGCGAAATGAGAAGCGACCTGCCCTTTGATATGGACGGCGCCGTCATTAAAATGGACAGCTTCGCGGGCAGACGGCAAATCGGGGAAGGTACGGGCAGACCCAAATGGGCTGTGGCGTACAAATATCCCCCCGAACAAAAAGAAACCAAGCTTCTTTCTATCTCTCTTGCCGTCGGTCGCACGGGTGTGCTGACCCCCACAGCCGACCTTGCGCCCGTCCGCCTGGCAGGTAGCACCGTCTCCCGCGCCACCCTCCACAACGCTACCTACATCAAGGAAAAAGATATCCGCATTGGCGATACCGTCATTTTGCAAAAAGCAGGGGATATTATTCCCGAAATTGTTGCCTCTATCCCTGCCAAGCGAGACGGTACCGAGCAAGTCTTCGTCATGCCCACCACCTGTCCCTCCTGCGGCAGTCCCGTGGTCTTTGATATGGACGGAGAAGGCGCCGCCGCCCGTTGCACCTATGCGGGATGCCCTGCCCAGAACGCCCGCGGTATTATCCATTTCGCCTCCAAATCCGCCATGGACATTGATGGCATGGGTCCCCAGGTCATCGCCTTGCTGCTGGAAAACGGCAAAATCAAAGACGTAGCCGACCTCTACACCCTCAAAAAAGAAGATATCGCAGGCCTTGACCGTATGGGCGAAAAATCCGCAGAAAATCTTCTTTCCGCCATTGAGGCCTCCAAAACAAGAGGCTTGGCAAGAGTTTTGTTCGCCATGGGCATCCGCCAGGTCGGTGAAGTGGCATCCGCTGCCATTGCTTCGCGGTTTGGCACCATGGAAGCCGTCGCAAACGCCCCCTTTGAAGCCTTCGCAGACATTGCAGACATTGGCGAAATTACCGCCTCAAACTTAGTGGAATTTTTCTCCGACGAAAGCAAGCTGGAGCTGCTCCGCCGTCTCTGTGAAGCAGGGGTAGACATGACCGAAAAATCCGCTTCCCCCACCTCCACCCACCTGGCAGGCAAGACCTTCGTGCTGACAGGCACTCTTCCCACCATGGGCCGCGACGAAGCCGCCGCCAAAATCAAAGCCGCAGGCGGAAAGGTCAGCTCCTCCGTGTCTAAAAAAACCGACTACGTAGTGGTGGGCGCCGACCCTGGCAGTAAATATACCAAAGCCAAAGACCTTGGCATCACCATTTTGGACGAAGAAGCCATGCTCCGCCTTGTAGACGGAAACTAATCCACCCCAAAAAAGAGCCATCTCCAATGCAAACATCCGCATTGGAGACGGTTCTTTTTCTTTTTTTATTTCGTTTTTTACCTGCAAAATCACTAAAAACCGTATCCAACAACTGTCTATATGCACATAGACACATACCCATTTGTATGCTATAATAAAAATAGACAGCGTGAAGATGCTTTTTGAGAATACAAGGGGCATTTTCGCGCTTTCTCTCTTTGCCGTCATTCTATCCACTTGGTACTCATTTCAAAAATATAATAAAATAAGGAGGAAACCATATGCAACGAAAACTGTTTAGAACGTCCTTTTTGGCCATTCTTATGCTCTTCAGCCTGTTTTTGTCTGGTTGTAGCGGAACAAAGCCTCCCCCCTTTTTGTTTCTGATTTCCGTCCCAAAAACAGAAATATCCTACAATCTTGACGAGTCGTATTTCATTACGGTTCAATATGGGCACATATGGGACACAGGTGGTGGCGGAGTTGCATTCATATCATGCCGTGGCTCCGGTGAGGACAAAACAACGCTGACAGAGCCGGAAGTGTTGACTAAAATAGAGCCTTTTTGGACAGAGGAAAATTATCTGAAAAGCAGAAAAGGCATAGGCAAAGTGATTTATGAGTTTGAACAATCCGTAACTGTTGAAGTTCCCCAAAGCCATGTGATAGCAGAAAAAGGATATATACAATTTATAATATCGTTTGAAGAATATTCTGAAGGAGTCCAATGTCACGCTGATTCCATTCGCTACGAAAAGAAAGACGGCAGAATCCACTTTGAAACAATAGAATAATATATTTAGCATCTTTTAGCTTCTCTCTAAAATACAAGCAAGGAGGAAACCATATGCAACGTAAATTGTTTAGAACGTCTTTTTTGGCCATTCTTATGCTCTTTAGTCTGCTTTTGTCCGGCTGTGCAGGAGTAGAAGTACCGCCGCCTCCCGAGGTATATTTTACCATTTCAAAAATTCCGGAGTCTTACGATCTTAATGAGAGTTATTATATCACGTTTGAATATGGTCACAGAGTTCATAATTTAGATGAGAGTTATAGTGATGGCAATACTTTTGCCATACTAAAATGTCGCAGCAAGTCAGAAGACGGAACGATACTGGCAGAAGACGAAGCCTTGCTTGAAATCAGACCATATATTTCGTATGAAAACTTTTACAAAAACCGTAAAACGATAACGGTTGAAATACCTAAAAAACATTTTACTGCCGACAAGGGAAGCATTTCGTTCTTTTTGTATCCGGGGTCCGGCGAGGAACTTAGAACTGCTTGCGGGCTTGCAGGAATTAGTTATGAAAAGAAAGACGGAAGAATTTATTTTGAAATACACAAAATACAATACTAAAAACAACCCAACTCCCTCTGTTTAATTTGCGCAGGTTTATCCCTATAAATGCATTCAAAACATTCATAAAATAGAAAAACCCCCTCTATATTCGCAAAAAAAAGCAAGAGTAAAAGAAAAACTTCTACTCTTGCTTTTTTCTTTATATTCTATTTGAATTTTCGCCAGCCCTTGCCATGCCGTCTGCGACAGATTCCATACCACCGTTGGTGGATTCCATACACGGCTCTGCCGTGATTTCAATTTCGCACGCAAAATTG
>JAZOBX010000270.1:0-4013 GCA_045596205.1 Eubacteriales bacterium
AACGGTGGAAACGATGGTAAGAGAGTTGATCATTGAGGGGAAAGACTGAGACACCAGTTCACGGAGGGCATCAATATCGTTGGTATAGTGGCTCATGATGTCGCCGTGCTTGTGGGTGTCAAAGTAACGAATAGGCAAATCCTGCATACCGTCAAACATAGCTTCTCTGGTTTTTGCCAAAAAGCCTTGGGTCATATATGCCATCAGCTGCGTATATACGGTGATGGCAATAATCGACAAAACGTAGAAGCCAAGGAGCAACATGACCGCAGGAATAATTTCCCCTTTGGCGCTTGCCCAATCCCCTGTTGTATACCATTTGTCAATAGAGGCAATGACCTTTTGAATGAAAATGGCAGGAATGGAAGAGGTGATGGCAGAGAAAATAATGCAAACCACTGTGATGGGCATAAGCACGGGGTAGCTGGAAAACAGCATTTTGAACACACGCCCAAGGGTTTTGCCGCTGATTTTTCTTTTAGGCGGTTTGTTTGCTTGTTTCATCAGTTTGCACCGCCTTTCTCTTCCGCTGTAACGGATTTTTGCTGGTCGTGAATATCACGGTAGATCTCGCAGGAGGCAAGAAGCTCGCTGTGGGTACCTTTTGCCACAATCTCGCCACCGTCCAAAACCAAGATCAAATCTGCATCTTCCACAGATGCAATGCGCTGGGCAATGATGATTTTGGTGGTGTCGGGGATGTAAGAACGGAAGCCTTCCCGAATGAGGGCATCGGTTTTGGTGTCAACGGCGCTGGTGGAGTCATCCAAAATCAGAATTTTGGGTTGCTTCAGCAAAGCACGGGCAATGCAGAGACGCTGTTTCTGGCCGCCTGACACGTTGGTACCACCTTGTTCAATGTGAGTATCGTAGCCGTCGGGGAAGGAAGAGATGAAATCGTGGGCTTGGGCAAGCTTTGCGGCCTGCATCATTTCTTCATCCGTGGCAAGAGGGTTACCCCAGCGAAGGTTTTCCTTGATAGTGCCTGAAAAGAGCTCGTTCTTTTGCAGTACCATCGCAACGGCGCCGCGAAGGGCATCCAGGTCGTATTCCTTTACATTTACACCGCCCACTTGCAAAACGCCTTCGGTGACGTCATAAAGACGGGGAATCAATTGCACGAGGGTGGTCTTCCCTGTTCCCGTACCGCCGATGATCCCTACGGTCATGCCTGACTTGATATCCAGGTCTACGTGAGAGAGCGCATAGCGCTTAGCAGTAGAGGCGTATTTGAAGCTGACGTCGGAGAAACGGATAGAACCGTCTGCTACCTCGGTTTTGGGATTTGCAGGGCTGGTGAGTGTTGGTGTTTCCTCCAGCACTTCGCACACACGCTTGGCAGATTCTGCGGAGATGGTCAAAATGACGTATATCATAGAGAGCATCATCAGAGACATGAGAATCTGCATACCGTAGGTCAGCATAGCGGAAATGTGTCCTACGTCCAGTTCCGTGCCTTTGCTGGTGATAGTGAGACGGGAGCCGATAATCAGAACGAAAATCATGTTAAAGTACATACAAAACTGCATGAGGGGGCGGTTTAACGCCACAATGCGCTCTGCATGGGTGAAATCGTCACGGATATTGCTACTTGCACGGCCAAACTTTTGCTTTTCATAGGGCTCTCGGGCAAAGCCTTTGACCACACGCATACCGCGGATGTTTTCTTCAATGGATTCGTTGAGTTTATCGTATTTCTTAAACACACTTCTGAAAGCAGGCATAGCTTTTCGGCTGATAAGAATCAAACCAAACAGAAGAACGGGAATCACAATCACAAAGGTGGATGCCAGCACACCGCCCATAATGTACGCCATCACAATGGAGAAGATCAGCATCAAAGGGCTTCTGACTGCGGTACGGATCACCATCATGAAGGACATTTGCACGTTGCCGATGTCGGTGGTCATACGGGTGACGAGAGAGGAGGAAGAAAATTTGTCGATGTTCTCAAAAGAATAGGACTGAATTTTGCTGAAAATATCATGGCGGAGGTTTTTGGCAAATCCCGCAGATGCTCTTGCGCTGGCTACTCCCGCAATGGCGGAACAGGAGAGAGATGCCAACGCCATCACCACGAGCAAAAGCCCTGTTTTGATCATTTCATCCATATTGACGCCGCCTTTGATACGGTTGACAAGGTCTGCGGTAATAAAGGGGATGAAGGTTTCAATCACAGCCTCAAGCATAATAAACAGCAAGGTTACGATCGTTGCGGCTTTGTATTCACGCACGCAACGGAGCAAGCGTTTGATCATTTGGCTTTCCTTTCAAATTACGTATATACATTATACTATTTTACCACCTCATTTGGAATTGTCAAGCCACAAAAATCAAAATAATGAGATATCACCAAAGATTTTTCGTGTGGAAAAATTTTTTCGTCAAGTTGACATAAATTTACTTTAAGTATTGTTTTTTTTACTCTTTTGTGATATGATACTTAAGTGTACCCTTTTTTTACCCCATTCTTTTGAAAAGGAGAGTCTTTTGATGAAAAGCAAGAAAACGAAGAGAATTCTTGAATACGTGTTTGTGGCAACGATCGTTTTCATCGTCATCTTTTTGTATGCCATTGTGGCACGAGAAGTTGCTCCGCTCTTTAAGATGGATTTGAAGACGGAATCAGACAAAATCAAAGAATACTTGCAATCGTTTGGCATTCGTGGACTGATCATGATTATTGTTCTGGAAATGCTGCAGATGGTTATCGTTTTCCTTTCCGAAGACTTTTTGCAGGCTTGCGCAGGCTTGGCGTATCCTCTTTACGTGGCGCTTCCTGCCTGTATGCTGGGTATTTTCCTTGGGTCGACGATTATTTTCATCATTGTTCGCGCTCTCCACATCCGTTTGGAGTTTCTGGAAAAGAAAAGCGGCAAGGTGCAACACATTGTGAAACGCATCAACAAGAAGACTTCCATGACCATGATCATGTATCTGCTCTTCATCACTCCCCTTGTTCCCGTTGGTGCGATTGCGTATTTTGCTTCCACTAGTAACATTTCCTACCGTCGGTATGCGCTTGTATGTACTACGGGTGCGATACCTTCTATTCTGACGTCCTACATTATGGGACGGGTGCTTTACAGTTGCCTTGGAAAAGGCACGAAAACCATGGCGATCGCCATTGGTATTCTGGTGATCCTGACTGCGGCACTGTTTGTGGCGATGATCAGTATTATCCGCCGCAAGTATTACGTACGCAACGTAGGCGAGCCTAATGCCGTCCTCTATCACGTGCTTTACTTCTTCCTCAACCTGTATTACAGTATTCGCCTGAAACTGAACTGCGAAAAGTGCGAAAAAATTGACACCGATAAACCTGTTTTAATTCTTGGCGCGCATACGTCGTTTTCAGACTTTTTCATGGTTGCCAAGGCGGTTTATCCGCGAAAAGTGACCCTTGTTGTGAACCGTTACTACTACAACAAGCGTTTACTCCGTCCGATTCTGAAAGCCCTTGGTGCCATTCCGAAGAGTCTGTTCACCTCAGACCTTGAAACGGTGAAAAAGATGATTGTGGCGGCAGATCTTGGACAAACCATTGCCATCTTCCCCGAAGGCAGACTGTCCTCCCACGGCGCAGGCTTCCCTTTGATGGGAAGTACGGAAGGTTTGGTAAAACGCCTGAACCTGGACGTGTACGAATACCATACGGTAGGCGGTTACTATGCAATGCCGAAATGGAGACAGGGGATCGTTAAAGGCGAAGTCAAGCTCTATTTACGCAAGATTTACTCTCAGAACGAATTAGCCACAATGACCTCGGAAGAAATTGACAAGTCTGTGAAACGCAGATTCCTCTATGACGAATGTACCAAGTTTCTTTCCAAAGGAGAACCTGTACACAAAACCGACGTAAAAGGTCTTGAAAGTATTTTGTTCCGCTGCCCAGCTTGCGGAAAAGAATTTACTTTTGTGTCTAAGCAAAATACCATGACTTGTTCCGCTTGCGGAAAAGAAATGATTTTCGACGGCTTCTATTACTGCGAGGACATGCCTATTTCCGACCT
>JAZOBX010000271.1:0-4549 GCA_045596205.1 Eubacteriales bacterium
GAAATGGCTTCGCCTTCACGGTCAGGGTCGGTGGCAAGGAAAATCTTGCTTGCGGCTTTGGCTTCTTTTTTCAGCTGTTTGATAATGTCGCCTTTACCGCTGATATTGATGTAATGGGGTTCAAACCCGTTTTCAATATCCACGCCAAGGGAGCTTTTGGGAAGGTCCCGAATGTGCCCCTTAGAGGCAATGACCTTATAGCTGGAGCCAAGATACCCTTTGATCGTGGCGGCTTTGGCAGGGGATTCAACAATGACTAAATTCATAGGTTCACTTTTTTCCTTTCCGTGGGAATCTATTCATACGCAAAAGAGACGAACTTTCAAGGGGTGTGAAAGAATAGGGAATTCTGATTTTTAACCGTCTTTTATAGTTAGCGAGATAACAGAGAATAGATAGAGAGAATAGACAGGCGTTTGTACAATTTCTATAGCCAAGGCATTGGATGAGCATGGGCGGGAGCCCGTGTATCTTTTATCTGTGATCTATTCGTTGTTCTTTATTATTCTCTAAAAACTCTCTTCCTCTTCTGCGGGTTGTTCTTTGCTTATCAACGGTTATGCGCGGCTGACACGTCCGCCAGCATGGCGAAGGATCAGCCCTTCCATTTCCAGATGGGTAAGCCAGCGCATGACCAAAACGGCGGTTGCGCCCTCTGTTACAAGCTCGTCGGGGAGGCAGGTACCGTCTTCGGGAATGCGGAAATACAGCGCCTTTTCCTCCTCTGTCAAAAAGGACAGATCGGGAGCGGCTTTCGGCTGTTTTTTTGGGGGCGCTTCTTTTGGAAGCGGTGTTTTTTTCTCTCTGTGAGAGGGGGCGGACGAAAGTCCGAATTGTTGCTCTGCTTCGCTAAGCGAGGGGATTTCCTTTACGTCGGGTTTGGAAAGCGGGGCAAAGGCGATTTGGTGGTCACGCAGGATCACGCCAAAGTCAAGCAGAAGCCGCGCGCCCTTTGAAAGGAGCTGCATAGGCCCTTCGGCTTGGCTTTCGCCTACCCGCCCGGGGAGGGCGTAGAGGGGCTTTTCAAGAGACATGGCATCCTTTGCGGTGATCATGGCGCCGCTGTCCAGACTGCCTTCCATGACAGCCAAAGCAGAGCTCATCGCGGCAACCAAACGGTTGCGGCAGGGGAAATGGTAAGTGCGGGGAGCGGTGCCCGGGGGATATTCGCTGACAAGAGCACCGTTTTGGCAGATATGCTCTGCCACGGCTTGGTGTTTTAGGGGTGTGACAGCGTCAACGCCCGATGCCAGCACAGCCACCGTTTTGCCGCCCACTGCCAACGCCCCCAAGTGGGCGACGGTATCAATGCCAAGGGCAAGACCGCTGACAACGGTGCCGCCTTCTTTGGCGCAGAGGGTAGAGAGGGCGTAGGTTTCCTTTATGCCGTAATCGCTGGGGTGTCTGGTGCCCACAATGCCAACGGGAAAGGGCATAGCTGAAAGAGACAGGTTCCCTTTTACATACAGCACCGCAGGGGGATTTTTCAGCGCAAGCAGGGAGGCGGGATATTCGGGATGCCCAAAATGGACAATACGGATGCCAAGAGCATGGCAGGTCTGCACGATGGCCTCAGCCTTGGCGGTGGATTTTTGGGCAAGCTTTTCTACCGCCGTCTTTTGGCGAGGCAACAGGGGAAGGAGGTCTTCTTTTGTGCTTTGGTATACTTGGGAAACAGAATAACCCTTTTGATACAGCTTTGCCCAGACGGCGCTACCTGCCCCTACGGACTCTGCCAGCCATACCCACAATACACAAGCGTCCATTCCACTTCCCTTTCTTTTTTGACTCACCGAGATTCTTTCCCTTTCATCTGTTCCCAAATCAGAAGCGATGCGGCAACGGAGGCGTTCAGGGATTCCACGCAGTCTGCAATGGGCAGATACACGCTACCGTTGCAGGCGGCGGAAACTTCTTTGGTAATACCGTGTCCCTCGTTGCCGATGACGATACAGTCCGAAGGGGAGAGGGCAGCCTCGCCCACGGAGACGGCGCCCGCTTTCAGCTCTGCCGCAAGCACGCGGCGACCCGACTCCCGAAGCGCAGAGACGGCGGCGGCAAGGTCAGGGGTCTGCCACAGGCGCAGATGGAAAAAGGTACCCATCGCCGCGCGAAGCACGCGGGGGTGATAGACGTCCACAGAATAAGAGGACAAAATCACGTCGCTGACGCCAAAGGCGGCGGCGGAGCGCAGAATGGCGCCCAGGTTGCCGGGATCCTGTATGCCGTCCAGAAGGATTACACCCTGCATATCGGTATTTTGAAAGTTTTCTTTATATATTATATAATAATATTTGAAAAAGTCAAGATATTTTATAGCCGCAGATACCCCTTGGGGCGATTTTTCTGCGGTAATTTTTGAAAAACAGCTCTCTGCCAAAAGCAAAATGCGTGTGGAGGGGTGGTTTTTCACGTAAGCCTCTGCCAAGGGAAGAAAATCTTCGCGGTCCTCCCGCAGGATCAGATGGGTGATCTCCGCTGTGGTGGACATGGCTTCCTTTGTCAGCTTTTCACCGTCCAAAAGGAAGGTTTGGCTTTCGTCACGGTATTTTTTCTCGCTAAGGGAGGCAAGCCATTTTACCGTAGGGTTGGTGCGGGAAGTAATGCGGTCAACTGCCATTTTGTGTTCCATTTCTTTTCTTTCGGTTTGGGATTTTTAGCCTTTAAAAAGGGCATAAATAAAGCGAAAAGGCCGTCTTAAGAGACAGCCTCTTTCGTATATACTTATTGCAAAGCAGCCTTTGCCTGTTCCACCAGAGCGGTGAAGCCTTGCTTGTCCGCAATAGCGATTTCGGAGAGCATCTTTCTGTTGAGATCGATGCCAGCCAGTTTCAGACCGTGCATAAAGGTAGAGTAGTTCATGCCGTTGGCCTTGGTAGCAGCGGAAATACGGGCGATCCACAGTTTGCGGAAGTCGCGTTTCTTTTGTTTACGGCCGATGTAGGCATAGTTGCCACTCTTCATGACGGCTTGTTTCGCCATCTTAAAATGCTTGCTCTTTGCGCCCCAGTAACCTTTGGCGGCTTTCAGAATGCTCTTTCTTCTCTTGCGCGTCATCAATGCGCCTTTAATTCTTGCCATTTTCTTATCTCCTCCTCACTTATTTTTGGATCAGCGTTCTGATTGAAGGTGCCATAGAACTGCTGAGGATAGTGCCTTTGCGGAGATGTCTCTTACGCTTGGCAGTTTTCAGACCGAGTTTGTGACGGTGTTGAGCATGGTTTGCTTTCACTTTGCCTGATGCCGTTACGTCAAATCTTTTGGCAGAGGCTTTATGAGTTTTAATTTTTCCCATAGTGATACTCCTCAAAAAATAATTTTCAAATATTCAAACAACACAACCTTTTTTTCGGTGTGTGATTATTTGCCGGGTTTGATAGGGGACAGCATAAGGGTCATGTTGCGGCCTTCTACCACAGCCTTTTTCTCTGCGGTGCCGTATTCGGCGCAGGCGGCTTCAAACTGGTCCATAACTTCTTTACCGATGTCCATGTGGGACATTTCTCTACCCTTAAAGCGAATGACCACCTTCACCTTATCCCCGCCTTGCAGGAATTTGGCGGCGGCTCTCACACGGGTTTCAAAATCGTGCTTGTCGATACGGCAAGAGAGCTGCACCTCTTTGACCTTAATGATCTGCTGTTTCTTTTTGGCTTCTTTTTCCTTTTTGAGACGCTCGAAACGGTATTTACCGTAGTCCATTGCGCGACATACGGGAGGCTCGGCGGTAGGCGCGATAAGCACCAGATCCACACCTTGACCGTAGGCATATCTCTTGGCATCTTCCAGCTTCATGATGCCCAGTTGCTCCCCTTCGGGGCCAACCACACGAACTTCAGACACGTGAATTTCGTCGTTGATTTGCAATTCTTTGGTACTGATAAGTCTTTCCTCCGTTTTTCAGCAAAAAACAAAAAAGCATACGAATTCCCGTATGCATAACATTCCCCTTAGAGGGGGTGATATGAACCATACGCACCCTTGTGGTATGGTGAGAACGGAAATTCTACTTGTTGTGTACGGCTCTGGCCGACTGGAGATAGTATAACACAGCCTTTGCCAAATGTCAATAGGTTCGTGAAAAATTTTTGTGTTGCCCGTCATACTACCGTCTTTGTATTGACAGGCTCCGGTTTTTATGCTATCATTTCATTGTAGCGAACACAAAAAAAAACAGGAGGGCGAGATATGAATCTTTTATGGATCGTTTGCGGAATTTTGGCTCTTTGGATGCTAAAGTATATCTTTTTGATTTCCAAGAGATTGATTTTGCTTTCCAAAATAAAGAAACACACAAAAGAAAATTACTGCAAACTGCAATATATGCGGCATCCCCTGTATTCTGTTTTTAAACACGACTCGCAGCCTGATCTTTGCATTCATCTCAAAGACAAAACTGTTTTTGTCACTGTAATCACCACGCCATTTCGCCGTATACGGTATCATTTTATTCAAAATGAAACCTTAGAGTTGGTGCATGAGCGGCGCGGAACTTTTATGACAAATCCCCGACGTCCAAATCCCCAAGCGACTGTGGACAGACGGTATG
>JAZOBX010000272.1:0-1611 GCA_045596205.1 Eubacteriales bacterium
AGACCCGCGGGAAGATCTACACCATAAGTACCGCTGTAAATGACCACGTCGGCGGTATTCCACATAGCCGTAAAGGCATCCATTTGGGAGGAGAAGCTGTCGTCTGCCTTGCCGTCTACGTGCCAGGACTGGATATTCAGAGTGACTTTTCCTGCCAGCACTTCCGCATATTGGGCGTTGACGGTCAGATTTTCTTGCACATTGGCAAAGTCCTTATCCCAGCCTGTGAAGCGGTAGCCCTCAAGAACAGGGACGGCGGGGGCGGGGGCAGAGGTGCCTGCCTCCACGCGCTGGGTGGAAAGGACGGCGCCGTCTCTTCCGAGGAAGGTGACGGTATAGAGCGTCAGTTGTTCATACCGAGCGGTGACGGTCATATTGGCTGTGACACTGTCAAAGGCTTTGTCCCAACCGATAAAGCGGTATTCCTCAAAGGTGGGAGCCGTAGGTGCGGTGGCGCCCTCTCCCGCCTTTACTTTTTCGGTTTTGAGGGTCTCGCCGTCTTTTCCAAGGAAGGTGACGGTGTAGGCGGTGGTATACTGTGCCACAACGGACAGGTCAGAGGTCACAGAGGAGAACTCTGCGCTCCAGCCGCTGAACAGCTTATCTGCAAGCTCGGGGGCTTCGGGTGCGGTGGCGGATGCGCCTTTGTTGACGGTCTCACGGTAAAGAACGGTCACGCCGTCTTCTCCATAGAAGGTAACGGTGTAGGTTTCTACGGCATCGTAGAGGGCTTTGACGGTGATGTTAGCGGAAACGGCATCAAAGGCTTTATCCCAACCTCTGAACACGAATCCCACGTAAGCGGGGGCTTCAGGGGCGGTGGCGGAAAGGCCGTCTGCCACGGAATCGGTGGCAATCACGCCGCCGTCTTTATCGACGAAGGTCACGGTATGGATGGGGAAACGGGAGGGGGTGATGGCGCCGTTTTTGGAAATCCAGGTATAGTAGCCGTTGGCGGTGGCGAAGCTGTTAAGGGCGCTGATGGCATCCTCGCCTTTTGTAACGGCAGTCAGCGTACAGGTGGGAGAAATGCCCTTTGCGCTGTCCACGGGGGTATACGCCACCATGCTACCGTTGACGGAAGGCACGTAATAGACGATGGGAGCAGGGTTCTGGTTGCCTGCTTCCAGGCATCCGAATACCGCGCCAACATAGAGCGCGCCTGCGGGGGCGGAGACGGTGGCATCGGTAAAGCTGTTGTGGTTGGTGGCTCTGCGGCTACCCACAAGGTGGCCTACAAGACCGCCTACGTATTCTTCACCGTATACTTCACCGTGAGAGGAGCAGTTATAGATGTATGCATCCCGGGTTGAGCCGTCCTGACGGCCTGCGAAGCCGCCTACGTAGGAGCCGCCCTTGACGGTAGCGGTAGCGGTAGAGTTATAAATCTTACCCGTATCCAGATTACCGATAAAGCCGCCCACGTAAAGAGCGCCTCTGCCGTCGCTTGCCTTGTGGGCGGTCACAGAGCCTTCAAATACAGAGTTATAGATAAAGGTATCGGTGCCACTCACTACCTTACTGGTGTAAGTATTGCCTACCAGACCGCCGGTATAGTTACCGCTGGAGAAAGTCTCACCTTGATCTGTGTAAAGATGAGAGGTTGCAGAA
>JAZOBX010000273.1:0-8568 GCA_045596205.1 Eubacteriales bacterium
GGTCAGGAAGGTAAAGTCGGGAAGTGAGAGGAAGGTACTGAATTTCACCCCGTCTGCCACAAGAGCCTTGAATGCCTCGTAGCTTACGATCTTCATGGCGTCTACGTTGGCAATGTGTCCAATCGCGGTAAAGATATTGGCAACTGCGTAGCCTGCCAGAATACCTACGATAAAGGGAATGAGCTTGAAAGTCTTTTTGCCGTATGCAGAGCAGACCACAACGGTCACCAAGGTCACCAGACCGCATACCACGCAAAGCAGGGGAGAAGCCACGGGATTGCCCAAAAGGTTGGTAACGTTGCCCTTCACCAAGTCACCCACGGCATTGCCCGAAAGAGACAAGCCGATAATGGTCACCGTTGGGCCAATGACCACAGCGGGCATCAGACGGTTGAGCCAATTAACGCCTGCAAACTTGACTGCAATGGCAATCGCCACATACACAAGTCCTGCAAAAAAAGCCCCCAAGATCAAACCGAGGTAACCAAGTGCAACGGAGGTAGCGCCTGCAAAAGCAGCACACATAGAACCGATAAATGCAAAGGAAGAACCAAGGAAGACGGGGCTTTTGAATTTGGTAAACAAGAGATAAACAAAAGTTCCGATACCCGCACCAAACAACGCTGCCGCGGGAGACATGGCCATGTCGCCTGCAAGACCCATTTCGTTGTTGATGAGAATCGGAACCACAAGTGTTGCCGTCATAATTGCCAGCAATTGCTGAATGGCAAACACAACGGTTTTAGGGATACTGGGTTTTTCGTGAACCTGATAAATGAGTTTCATTTCCACTTTCTCCTTTTCTTTTGGCAAGACGGTAAGCTTCTTACGAATGCTTTCTCCAGCCCAAAATTCTTGTCCACTATTATACCAATTTCCAAAGAGAAAAGCAATCTTTTTTTCGCATTTTTTTGGATTTTGTAAAAAATGCCAATCAAACGCCACTCATTTATCCAAACTTTTTGCGGTTTTGACGAAATCTGTTATTTTTCGCATACACTGTATATCCTGTACGTCCCCAGCGCGCCTGTCTCCGATACACCAATGACAAACCGCCTTGCCAAAAGTGTGCTTGGTACAGGGCAATCATTGACGCTTTCATATCCCTCTTTTACTTTTTCTTTGTCATCATCCATAAATAAAGTAGTATGAAATTTATAATCCAAATCGTATTCGTGTAAGGGAATACCGAATTTTTCTCTGAGCATGGTATTGAGACAGAGCGACAACTGATTTAACGCCGCGCACTCCTCCATGCGAATCCAGGCAATGGTCTCCTCCCAGTCAATAGACTTTACGCCCACAGCAAATGCTTCGGTGCTTTGGTAAATTTCGCCAATTTCTTTTACCACAGCGTCAAACTGCCCCTCTTCCACTAAAAAGGAGATTTTCAGCGACACATGAAGCGGCAGAGTGAAATTGGAATGCGAAAAGCCGATTCTTTGCTCTGCCTCCATTGTTTTGGCTTTGATTTCCTGTAGCTGGCTGTCCATATCAATGCCTACCCAAATATACATTACGCCGTCTCCTTTTTAAAAAATCCATGGGGTAAGTTTGTTTTTTTGCGATTTTGGTTTGAATTTTGCCGTTTTTGCTCTCTTTTTTTGGTTAAAAATTCGCTTTAATCATAAAAAGAACTATTGTCATTTAACTATACCAAAATCAAAAAGAAAAGTCAAGTCCGCTTTCGGTTTTTCTTTGGCAGTTAAACTTTCACTTTAACAAAACAAAAACAAAACGGAAAACATTCAAAAATACAGCTTCTGTATACTGTGGGCGTATCATCCGTGAAGCAAACCGCTTCACAGAAATCCATCCACCTCTGCGGTGGAGAAAAGGAGTCACACATGAACGCTATCGAAATCAGAAATCTCTCCAAGAGCTTTCGCGGTATGTACGCCGTGGATCATCTCCATATGACCGTACCTGTAGGTGCCATCTACGGTTTCATTGGCGAAAACGGCTCGGGGAAATCTACCACCATGAAGCTGATCTGCGGTCATCTGGTGCCGCAGGGAGGCGAAATTCGGTTATTCGGGAAAGACTACAGAGACGCTGGCGTGCGCGTCAGAGTCGGTGCCTTGATTGAAAATACGGGATGCTTTCCCGGGTCCACCGTCTACCAGAATCTCCGTATGCAAACCATTAACCTTGGACTGGAGAATCCCGACGAAGAAATTATGCGGGTGCTGAAAACCGTACGTATGGAGGAGCACGCAAGCCTTAAATTCAAAAAATGCTCTCTGGGTATGAAACAGCGCATCGGCATTGCTATGGCTCTTTTGGGCAATCCCGCCCTCCTCATTCTTGATGAGCCCATCAACGGACTGGATACCGACGGCATGAGAATCATGCGGGAAATTCTGGTGGATATTACCAAGACCTACGGTTGCACTGTACTGATTTCCTCCCATGTGTTAGGCGAGCTGGAAAAGATCGCTACCCATTACGGCATCATCCGTCAAGGAAAAATGATCATGGAGCTGTCTGCCAAAGAAATGGATAGCCGTGCCCAGGTTTTCGTGTCTCTGAAAACCGCTGATATCCCCCAAGCCCAAGCCCTTTTGGCTCAAAAATATCCGAAGGTAGAAGCAGACGGTGAGTATATTCGCGTCTATGACGAAGAAAACGTGGCAGGGATTGTGGACTATCTCATGCAAAACAGTCACGTGCCCACGGAAATCAAACAAAACAAAGTGGGGCTGGAAGAGTATTATGTTCAGCTCATGTCCGGGAAGGAGGATGCCCGAAATGACTAAAAACCTGCAATTTACCTCTCCCACCTTTGCAGAGCGTCTCAAAGGAATGCTGGGTGTAGACTTTTACCGCTTGTTTCATACCCCTTTGTTTTACATCTTTTTAGCCATTGCCGCCATCATCCCCGCTATGGTGTCGGGCATGACTACCATGGCAGGCCCCCAAGGCAACCCCATAGAGCTGTATACCAACGCCTGGCAGATTATTGCCGCCGCAAAACCGCTTTACGTCATTGAGGGCATCGCAGACTATGCCAACATGAATATGGTCTTTATTTTCGGCGGCATCATGGTGTCTATTTTCATTGGCCACGATTATCAGTCGGGCTACGTGAAGCAGCTCTTCACCACCCACGCCAAAAAAGAAGACTATATGCTCTCCAAAACCCTGACCTGCGCCTTTGCCATGGCGTGTATGTGTGTCACTTACCTGTTGGGCGGCATTGCAGGCGGTCTTTTCGCAGGCTACGAATGGGATGTTAACGTAGGCTCTCTTATTCTTGCCATTTTAGGCAAAATGGTCATGAGTCTTGGCTGGGCAAGCCTTTACACCTTCTTAAACGTCGTTTTCAGAAGATACTTTGGCGTATCCATTGCCTCCGGCTTCTTTTTTGGCACAGGCATTCTGATCATCGGTGCGGCGGCAATTCTGGAAACCCTGTCTCTTCCCGCATCTTTTCTCAATCTCTTTTTGTACGGCTCCTCCGTCAACGCCTGCCTCGTGTCTAATTTTGCCACCCTTGTTGTCTGTGTTGCCGTCTCGCTGATGTGGACGCTGCTCTATAATCTTGCAGGCACGTACGTGCTTCGCCACAGTGACGTATATTAAGAGAGGTAAACCCTATGAATGCAGTAGAAATCAGAAATTTATCCAAAAACTTCGGACCCAAGCAAGCCGTATGCGGTCTGCATATGACCGTGCCCATGGGGGCGATTTATGGGTTTATCGGTGAAAACGGCTCCGGTAAATCCACCACCGAAAAAATGATTTGCGGCCTGCTTCCCACAGGCGGCGGCACAATCAAGCTCTACGGAAAAGACCATACCGACCAAGCCATCCGCTCTCAGATGGGCGTGCTCATCGAATCCCCCGGGTGCTTTCCCAACCTTACCGTCTGGGACAATATGATGCTCCAGGCCGCCAATCTGTCCCTTCCCGATCCCGAGGAGCAAGTCATCAGAATGCTGAAAACCGTCAGAATGGAAGGGGCGGCAGGTAACAAATACAAAAACTGCTCTCTGGGCATGAAGCAAAGAGTAGGCATTGCCATGGCTCTTTTGGGCAATCCCACCTTGCTGGTCCTTGACGAGCCCCTCAACGGCCTGGATGCCGACGGCATGAGAATCATGCGGGAAGTGTTCTTGGATATTGTCAAAGACGGCGCCCGTAGCATGATCGTATCCTCGCACTTGCTGGGCGAACTGCAAAAAGTGGCAACCCATTACGGCATTATCCGACACGGTAAAATGATGGTGGAAATGACCGCTGCAGAGCTGGACGAAAGCTGTCGCACCTTCGTGGCGCTCAAAGCCGACAACATAAACCGCACGAAACTGATTCTCGGCGCAAAATTCTCCCGTGTGGAGGAGGATGAAGCAGGCTATCTCCGTGTGTATGACCTGACCACTCCCGAAGAAGTGGTGGTGTATCTCTATCAAAACGGCATTTGTGTCACAGAACTGAAAACCGACAAAATCAGCCTTGAAGAATACTATATTGACCTGATGAAAGGAGGCAAAGTCTGATGGAGAAAAATGTAACCTTCAGCGACCGTAGCTTTGCCCGGCGTCTGCAAAGTATGCTTTCTGTAGACCTGAAAAGAATGCTGAAGTCCAAACTGTTTTATATCATGATTGCCTGCGCCCTGCTTGTGCCTATCGTCATGAACGTCATGCTCACGATGATGGACGGCCGGGAAACCGTCAATCAGCAAACAGGAGAAATCACCGTGATGGAAGGACCCGAAAGCGTCTGGGAATCTATCGGTACGCTTCCCGCCGTCCCCGAAGAGGGGGAAGCCGCCGCGATGGGCGAAATGGACGTGATGGCAATGTGCAATATTAACATGGCGTTTATGGGCGTTGCCGTTTTCGTGTGTCTGTTTATCTCTGACGATTTCAGGAGCGGCTATGCCAAAAATCTTTTTACCGTCCGCGCCAAAAAAGGGGAATACGTGGTCTCTAAAACCGTAGTCGGTACGCTCTGCGGTATGCTGATGCTTCTGGCATTTTTTCTTGGCGCCATGCTCAGCGGCACCATTACGGGTCTGTCCTTTGCCCTTGGCTCCCTCAGCGCTTTCAATATCGTCATGTGCATGCTGGCAAAGCTTTGCCTTATGCTGGTGTTCGTACCCATTTTCGTTTTGGTCAGCATCAGCGCCAAGCAAAAGGCGTGGCTCTCTATCTGCGGCTCTCTCGGCGCAGGTATGCTGCTCTTTATGATGGTTGGTATGATCACGCCCCTTGCCTCCACTCCCCTTCACGTGCTCCTTTGCCTGGCAGGCGGCGCTATGTTCTCCTTCGGGCTTGGCGCCATCAGCCGACTGGTGCTGTCCAAAACCGCATTGATATAAATGAATACCGCTTACTTAATATGAACTGCTAAAAGTTGTATAAATGCAAAAGAAGGTATAGAAGCAAAAATTCTATACCTTCTTTTTTTGTTTGCAGAGTTGCATCTATCGAAACAGATTTAGCTGAATGCGACAAACACAACAGCCCCTGCGTCTGTTTTAGGGAGTATAATACTTCATGCATCTGGAGCAGTGCTCGTATCCCGCCTCCATGAATTCCCAGTAATCATATCCGTATTTACGGTTGCTTTCATTGGGCAGATAACTGCAAGTGGGCAAGTGCAATTTTTTGGTGTTGGTATTCCCGATAAAGAGTTGAGTGCTTTCATCGGGCTCGTCGGAACCGCCGTCACCGCTGTCTCCGCCCGAAGGAGGCGTGACCACCTCACCCGAGCCGCTGTCTCCACCGGAAGGAGGTGTCACCACCTCGCCACCGCCAACGACACCGTCGTCACCGGGCAGATAAAGATTTGCGCCGTCGCAAGAGAAGACTACATGCCCATCCAGGTCTGTGCGGTATACGGAAATGCCCGCAGAAGAAAGTCTGCCAAGCGCCGCAGAAGTGGGATGACCGTAAGAGTTGCCTGCGCCCACGGAAATCACGCCGTATTTTGCGCCTGTGGCATTAAGGAAAGCAGAAGCGCTGGAGCCTGCGCTGCCGTGGTGCGCCACCTTCAAAACGTCGCATTGAATGTCTTTGCCCACCAATTTGTTTTCAACGGTAGAGCTGATATCCCCTGTAAACAGGAAATTGAAATCGCCGTATTCTACCTTTACCACAATAGAGGAATCGTTGGAGTTGGAAGCGCCGGAACCGTTATAGATGACCGTCAGCTTCAGGTTTTCGTATGTATAGGTCGTACCAACGGAAGGTGTTTTGGCGGTTAAACCTTTGCTTGAAGCCGTGTTCTTGAAGCTGGTGTAGGTGGATGTGGTTTTTGCAAAGGGAGAAATCCAAAGCTCTTCCACTTTGAAGTTGTTCAGTACAGTAGGCAATCCGCCGTAGTGGTCATTGTCGGGGTGGGAGTTGATCATCAGCTCGATGTCATCCACACCCTTGCCTTTCAGATAGTTCACAACGGTAGAGGCAGAACCGGACTTACCGCCGTCAATCAGAATATCGCAATCGCCAACCTTGAGGAAGATGCTGTCGCCCTGTCCCACGTCAATATAGTTGACGTACAGGGTTTTATCAAATCCGCCTGAGGTGTTTCCGCTGTCATCGGGAAGGGGACCGGGGAGTGTATCGCCTTCGGTTTTTCCGCAAGTCTGGCAAGTTTTAGGTGCTTCGTAGGTAGCATCCACCCAACTGTGACCTGTGGCTGCGACTTGATTTCCTGTATAACTATCCGCGCACACGGAGCAAGTATAGGTAGTAAAGCCTGCCGCCTCGCAGGTGGGCGCAGTTACGCTGGCTCCGTAGCTGTGTCCTTTGGCAGACACGTAATTGGTTACGTATGCGTCACCGCAAACGGAACAGGTATTGGTGGTATATCCCGCATCTTGGCAGGTAGGCGCAGTCACTACGGATTTGTAGTCGTGTCCTTTTGCGGGAATCACGTTTTGGGCAATCAGCACCTTGTCGCAAACGGAGCAAACCACACCGTCGGTCAAGCCCGTAGAGGTGCAGGTGGCGTCATTTCCGACAACGGTTTGCCGGGTATGTCCGAGCGCCGCTGTTTCGTCTGCTTTGTAGCTGTCGTTACAGGTAGCGCAGGTGTAAGTGGTGTAGCCCTCGTCTTCGCAAGTGGGGGCGGTGATCACAGCCTTGTAATCATGTCCTTTTGCGGGAATGACGGTTTGGGCAGACAGTACCTTGTCGCAAACAGAGCAAACCACACCGTCTAGCACACCCTCAGCGGTGCAAGTGGCGTCTCTGCCCGGAGTGGCTTCTTCGGTATGCCCAAGGGCAGGAACTTTATCTGCCATATAACTGTCACCGCAATGGGCGCAGGTGTAAGTGGTGTAGCCCTCGTCCTCGCAAGTGGGAGGCGTAACCGTGGCTTCGTAATCGTGGTTATCTGTGGGAATCTGGGTCTGACTTGGTGTTGCGGTGGTGTTGGCGGTGCCGTCTCCTACCGTAAAGCTACAGCTTGTCAGTAGGAGCGTCAGAGCCAGTAAAACCAAAAAAGTAATTCTTTTCATGCTTTTGACTCCAAATCTGTTTTTTAAAAAACCAATTTTCATTATACCAAACCGTTCTCCGCTTTGCAAGTACCAATACATATATATTCGCTTTTTTGTGAAAAAACGGTGAAAAAAGGAGAATCGCGGCATATTTCTTTGTTTGTATTGTGGCAAAACCAAAGAATATCCCTCTCATTTTGGCAAAATATATTGACAAACGGCAAAAACGGGCGTACAATACAAAGCAAGAAACCCCAAAGGAGGAACAGCCATGACCAATCGATTTTTTACATTTTTTCCTTTTGGCTGTCCGATTTTTGCCCAAGTAAAAGAAGTCAAATAAAAGGACAGTCCGCCTTCGCCGTGCAGAAAGCACACCGTAAAGCGGATTTTTTATTTTAGAAGAGGTATAAAACCATGCCCATGCATTTTCACAGAAAACTCCCCATTCCCCAAGAGGTCAAAAAAGAATTCCCCTTGACTGCGCATATGGAGCAAGTCAAAGCCGCCCGTGACGAGAGCATTCGCGCCGTCTTTGACGGCAGTCTGGACAAGTTCATTCTCGTTATCGGCCCTTGCTCTGCCGACCACAGCGAGCCCGTTCTGGAATATATTTCCCGCCTCCGTCGCATAGAGGAGCAGGTCTCCGACAAAATCATGATCATCCCCCGCATTTATACCAACAAGCCCCGCACCACAGGGCAGGGCTACAAGGGGATGCTCCACCAACCCGACCCCGACGCCAAGCCCGATATGTACAAAGGCATCGTTGCCATCCGCGATCTGCATCTGGCGGCGCTTCGCGACTATGATTTCTCCTGCGCAGACGAAATGCTCTATCCCGAAAACTACCGCTATCTGTCTGATCTTTTGTCTTATGTGGCAATCGGCGCCCGATCGGTAGAAAACCAGCAGCACCGTCTTACCGCCAGCGGCATTGAAGCGCCTGTGGGCATGAAAAACCCCACGGGAGGCGACCTGGGTGTGATGGTGAACGCCATTGCCGCCGCCCAATCCACCCACACCTTTATCTATCGCGGCTGGGGGGTCACCAGCGACAGCAACCCCTATGCCCACGCCGTATTGCGTGGAGAAATTGACTACGCGGGCGG
>JAZOBX010000274.1:0-1831 GCA_045596205.1 Eubacteriales bacterium
AAAAAAGCAAGTGTTTTTTTAAGATTTTTCTATTTTTCCAAGAATTATTTGCTGTTTTTTCGATTTTTCTTCCTTATTATATTGTATTCTACAGAAAATGGCAGATTTCATCTTTCATTTTGGCAATAATTTTCTTTTCCAGACGGGATATGTAGGATTGAGAGATGCCGAGCAGATCTGCGACTTCCTTTTGGGTCAGCTCTGCGCCGCCACGCAAACCGAAGCGCAATTCAATGATGGTTTTTTCCCGCTCGTGGAGTTGCTCTACCACCCTGCGCACGATCATTTTTTCCTCCCGCTCTTCCATGCCCCTGCATACCTGATCTGCATCGCTTCCGAGAATGTCGGAAAGAAGAAGCTCGTTGCCGTCGTAGTCTACGTTTAAGGGTTCGTCAATGGAGACTTCCCTTCTTTTGGCGCTGTTTTTACGGATGAACATAAGGATTTCATTTTCAATACAGCGGGAGGCGTAGGTGGCGAGTTTGATATTTTTATCGGGAGAAAAGGTGCTGATGGCTTTCATAAGCCCTACCGTGCCAATAGAGATCAATTCCTCAATGCCAACGCCTGTGTTTTCAAACTTTTTGGCGATATACACCACAAGACGGAGATTGTGTTCAATCAGACGGCTTTGCTTTTCTTCTTCTGGGATGTCTGCCAGGAGAAGCTCCTGCTCTTCTTCGGCGGTAAGAGGTGTGGGAAGGATTTCTGCGCCGTTGATATAGAGTACGGGGTGTTCTTTTGGGGTGAAGTATTTCCGAATCCATGCAAACATATCTCTGATCCTTTTCATAACAAATTCATGATAGTAGGGCGCTTGGGCAAATGCCCATACTGTCTGTGCTTTCAAGGGGACAAATGCCAAAGAGGGCGTTTTTTTCAATATTTTCAATAGAGAGACTGTGGGGAATGAGACACAGCAGAATCCCCTTTTGGTTAATGGTGCGGTAGGGGATGATGCGCATTCGGCTCTTGTATGCGACAGGTAGCTTGGCAAAGGCGGTATAACTGTCTTTGGCGGTCATGGCAAAGAGGATATCTTCGCTCTCTATCAGTTCTTTTGCCACGGATTTGGGCAAAAGCAGAACAGGTCTGCCGTCGATAGGGTCACTCAGTAAATTGCCGCTGTCGACAAGGCAGGTACAGCTAACGGTTTTCCCTTCCCACATAAGGCAAGCGGTAACGGTCTTTTTTCGGTTTTGCTTTTGCCACGCCTTGGAGGATAGGGAAAGCAGACCGCCTGTGAGGACGGAGATGGCAGAAAAAAGCAAGGCTTTTCCATCGTTTGCGATGGCAGAATCTGTGCCAAACCGTTCTACCGCCAGACGGAGGAAATAGTGGGCAACAGCACCACAAAGAAATAGGCAAACAAGCAGTACCAAGGACAGGCGAAGGGCCGCGCCGAGGCTTTTGGGTGAAAAGGACAAGCTGACCATAAGAAGCAGGGTCAATACCGCAATGATGAAAAACAATACGCCGTTTCCGCACCAGATCAAAAGCCAGATACCCGCCAGACTGCCGATGACACAGCCAAGTAAGCTACGAAAGGGATACAGCTTTGCACAGGCAAAATGGGAAGTGATATATACAGAAAGCAAATCAAAGGTCAGGTTGCAGAGAAACAGGATATCCAGATAGATGACGGTCATATTGCCTACCTATGTATGAGATGCTTACAGTATACTCTTTGAGGTAGGGGCTTTTTGTCACTTGGTGTAATGCCAGAGATGATTTTTAACTGTGAAGCGAGGAGAAACAAAAAAACCCCGCAAGGCGGGAGGAAAGGCAAGATACAAAAAAGGGGCTGTCGCAAAAACATTTGCGACAGCCC
>JAZOBX010000275.1:0-2545 GCA_045596205.1 Eubacteriales bacterium
TGAGGGTGTGGACATCTTTTGCGCTGGCAGAGCCGAGATTCAGGATAAAGCCTGCGTGTTTTTGGGAAATAACGGCATCACCTACCCGACAGCCTTTCAGCCCTGCCCCTTCAATAAGTCTGGGGGCAAAATAGGGGAAAGGACGGCGAAACGTACTGCCTGCGCTGGGATAGTCAAGGGGGTGTTTGGCTTTTCGCTCTTTGGCTAAGACTTTCATCTCGCTGAGCAAAACGATGGGAGAAGCAGGCGAAAAGCGAAAAGAAACGGACAAAATCATGCCCTCGCGCACATGGCAAAGGCTCTTGCGGTACCCAAACGCAAATTCCTCTTGCGTAAGGCATTTGACAGTATCTTCCCTGCTATCGTAAAAGGTAACGGAAGCTACCGCATCGCCTATTTCCACGCCGTTTGCCCCTGCATTCATGGCAACGGCACCGCCTACGGTGGCAGGGATACCGCAAAGAGGGGACAGGCCGCCAAATCCGTTTTTTTGGCAAAGCGAAAGCAATTTCCCCAGCGGCACGCCTGCTTGCGCTTCAATGCAGTTGCCCTTTTGCAAGATAGCAGACAGACGCCTTGTGCAAATCACTACACCGCAAACACCCCCGTCACTTACCAGCAGATTGGCGCCTCGCCCCAATATATAGCAAGGCATATTTTTTGCTTTGCAAAGGCGAAACGCATAAACGGCTTCTTCTGCGGTTCGGGGAAAGACCATGCAGTCTGCCATGCCGCCGATACGGAAGGTGGTATAAGGGGCAAGGGGAATATTTCGGGCAAAAAAGATCCCTGCGCTTTCAAGAGAAGTATACAAGCCACTTTTCCTCACTTATGGGATAATGGCTATTATATGCAGAGGGAGTGAAATTTAGAACGTGGCGAGAATGCTTGCTTTTTCACGGAGCATATCCAAAGCGGCGTTGCGCTGGGCATCGGTGACGGAAATGCCACCGAGAATGCGGGAGATCTCTTCTTCCTGCCCTGCGGTATCCAGCAAGGCAACCGCGGTTTCGGTGCGCTCGCCTTTTTCTTTTTTGGATACGAAATAATGACTGTCGGCAAGAGAGGCTACCTGGGCAGAGTGGGTAATACAAAGCACCTGCACGTTTTGGGCAAGCTCTAAGAGCTTGATGCCCAGCTTGCGGGAGGTTTTACCCGACACGCCCGTGTCAATTTCATCAAAAATCATGGTTTGCACATGGTTTTTGCCTGCAATCACCGTGGTCAGCGCCAGCATGATTCTTGCCAGCTCGCCCCCTGACGCCACTTTGGCAATGGGGCGAAGAGATTCACCTTTGTTGGTGGAAATCAGGAACTGTACGCTGTCGGCTCCGTTTGAGCGGTAACTGTTTTCGTCTGTTCCCAAACGATCCACAGATACCAGCAGACGCACGCTTTCAAGGTCCATAAAGCGCAGATTGTCCACCACGCGACAGGACAGTTCTTTTGCGGCTTCAAGCCGCTTTTTATGTAAGCTTTCCGCAACCTTTTCAAGGGCTGCCAGAACGGATTTTTTCTTCTTTTCAAGGGCGTCAATTTCCCCGTCGGTATCGTCAAGACGCGCCACCTTGGCTTTCAGTTCCTTGGCGTAGGCGAGGATTTCTTCCACTGTGCCGCCGTATTTTTTCTTTGCTTTTTCAATTAAGGCAAGGCGGGTTTCCAGCTTATCCAGCAGGGCTTCGGGGTTTTCGTCGTGCTCTGTCACGAGCAAGTCACTCATGCGCGCCGCCACGTCTTCTATGCGATAGATACAGTCTTGCAGCTCTGCCCGCATTTCGCCTGCCTCGGGGATCACGTCGCTGATTTTTTCAATGGCGGCAACGGTTCTGTCCAGAATATAAGCGGCGCTTCCCCTCTCCGCGCCTTTCAGCGCCATATAGGCAAAACGGGCGTTTTTGTCAATGCGCTCTGCGTGTTTGACCCGTTTTTCTTCTTCCAGCAATTTTTCATCCTCACCGGGAGTCAGAGACAGAGACTCAATGTCTTTGATCTGATAGCGGTAAATGTCCAGCAGGCGCATTTTTTCGCTTTCGTCAATGGCAAGCGCCTTGATTTTGCTGTCAAGGGCGGTAAGTTCACTGTAAATGCCACGGTACCGGGCAAGCAAATCTTCCGTTTCCGCAAAGCGGTCCAGATACGATACGTATGCCTTTTCGTCGCAAAGCAACTGATGGTCGCTTTGCCCAAGGATGTTCAGCACCCTCTCCCCTACTCCGCGCAGTTGGGCAATGGACACCGACGCGCCGTTGATTCTGGCGCGGGATTTGCCGTCGACTGTAATTTGTCGGGCAATATGAATTAAGCCCTCTTCGTCGGCATGGATGCCCATTTCGGACAGTTCAGAGAGCGTTTCGGCAGACAGGTTTCCAATCAGTCCCGAAACCAGAGCTTGGGTTTCTCCCGTACGAATCAGGGATTTTTCAAAGCGGTCGCCAAGTAAAAGACCGATGCTGTCAATGAGAATGGATTTACCTGCGCCCGTTTCGCCCGTGAGGACGTTAAAGGCTGCGCCAAAATCAACGTCAAGCTTTTTGACTGTGGCAAT
>JAZOBX010000276.1:0-2783 GCA_045596205.1 Eubacteriales bacterium
CAGAGGATCACGCGGAGGAGTTTGGTACGAACCTTGTTGGCGTTGAGAGCGATTTTTATAGCGCCTTCAGCGGCGGCAAAGGATTCGTGGCCTGCCAGGAAGCAGAAGCAATCGGTTTCTTCAGAAAGGAGCATTTTGCCAAGATTACCGTGGCCAAGACCTACCTTGCGGTTTTCAGCAACGGAGCCGGGGATGCAGAAGGACTGCAGGCCGATACCGATTGCGGCGGCGGCGTCAGCGGCTTTGGTGCAACCGGTTTTGATAGCGATTGCGGCGCCTACGGTGTATGCCCAGATTGCGTTTTCAAAGCAGATGGGTTGGGTGGAGCGAACGATGTGGTCTACATCGATGCCTTTTGCGGTGGTGATCTCCTTGCATTCGTCGATGGAGGAAATACCGTATTCTTTGAGAGTAGCGAGAATTTTCGCTTCTCTTCTTTCATATCCTTCAAAATGTGCCATTTTACTTTCCTCCTCTATTATTGTTTACGGGGGTCAATGTATTTTACGGCATCTGCGAATCTGCCGTAAGTGCCCTTGGAATCTTCGTAGGCTTTGTTGGGTTCAACGCCTTTTTTGATCAGGTCGGTCATCTTGCCCAGAGAAACGAATTCGTAGCCAATGACTTGGTCGTCTTCGTCAAGCGCCATACGGGTGCAGTAGCCTTCGGTCATTTCCAGGTAGCGAACGCCTTTTTCTTTGGTGCCGTACATGGTACCTACCATGCTGCGCGCGCCTTTGCCCAGGTCTTCCATACCTGCGCCGATGACGAGACCGCCTTCAGAGAATGCGGATTGGCTTCTGCCGTATACGATTTGGAGGAACAGTTCTCTCATTGCGGTGTTGATGGCATCGCATACCAGGTCGGTGTTGAGAGCTTCCAGAATGGTTTTACCGGGGAGAATTTCTGCTGCCATTGCGGCGGAGTGGGTCATACCGGAGCAACCGATGGTTTCTACCAGGGCTTCTTCGATGATGCCGTTCTTTACGTTCAGGGACAGCTTGCAAGCGCCCTGCTGGGGTGCGCACCAGCCCACACCGTGGGTGTATGCGGAAATATCGGAAATTTCTTTTGCCATCACCCATTTGCCTTCTTCGGGAATGGGGGCAGGACCGTGATGAGGACCTTTTGCAACCTTGCACATTTCAGCAACTTCAGTGCTCATTGCGTATTTGCATTCGTTTGCCATTGTATGTATCTCCTTTAATAAAATTACAGAATGATTTCGCCTTCGGTAACGCCAAATGCGGCGTTGGCTTCGTCGGTGTCAATGTGCATTGCGGGAGCAAAGTTGGCGTTGACACGAACCACTACGTCATCAAAAATGAGGGGACGGAGGCCGTTGGTTTTTACTTTTACGATTTGCTTGTCTGCTACGCCAAATTCTTCAGCGGCAGCAGGGGTCAGGTGGATATGACGTTTTGCGGCGATGACGCCTTCAGTCAGTTCTACTTCACCGCAGGGGCCAACCAGCTTGCAAGCGCCGCTACCAGCCACGTCACCGCTTTCACGGATGGGGGCTTTTACGCCGATGCTACGGGCGTCGGTGAGGGATACTTCTACCTGGGAGGCAGAACGTTCGGGACCGAGGATGGAGGCTTTCAGACTACCCTTTTCGCCTACAACGGTCACTTTTTCTTCGCAAGCGAACTGGCCGGGTTGGCTCAGGTCTTTCTTCTTGGTGAGCTGATAGCCTGCACCGAAAAGAATTTCAACGTGCTCACGGGAGAGGTGAATGTGTCTTGCAGATGTTTCAATCAACACTTTTGCCATGATGATTCTCCTTGTATGTTCATTTATTTTTTCATTCCGATTTCGTTTGGCAAGCCAAACTTTTCTAAAATACATTATAGCACATTCTTTTTGAAAAGTAAATGTTATAAAACAATTTTTTATGACACAAACTACAAAAAAACGTTACCAAAGGATAATTCATCATGAACGAGGATAAAAAAGAGAAAAATGTAAATACAGATTCTCCCAAAAATGAGGGGATGCAGAACCAGGACACCTTAGACGCCATCACCGAAAGCGGCAGTACCTTTGTAGGGAATGCGGAGGAAGCCTTTCATTGTGTGAGCATTATTGGGCAGATTGAGGGGCATTACGTATTGGACAGCACCCAAAAGACCACCAAATATGACCACATGATCCCGCTTTTGATTTCCCTTGAGGAAAGCGAGAAGGTGGACGGAATTCTGATCGTACTGAACACCATGGGCGGCGACGTGGAGGCGGGACTTGCCATGGCAGAGGTGATCGCTTCCCTGTCTAAGCCCACGGTTTCGGTGGTATTGGGCGGCGGACACTCGATTGGGGTACCATTGGCGGTGGCGGCGAAAAAGTCCTTTATCGTGCCTTCTGCCACGATGACCATTCATCCTGTACGGACTTCGGGGTTGGTGATCTCTGCGCCCCAGAGCTTTGATTATCTAAGGCAGATGCAAAACCGCATTATTCGGTTTATTACCTCACACAGCCACGTGGACGAGGGGTACTTGCGGGTCGTGATGAACCGCACAGACCAGATTGCCAACGATATTGGCTCTGTGATTGACGGTGAGGCGGCGGTGAAGTGCGGACTGATTGATGCCGTGGGAGGCATTGCGGATGCGCTGGAGGCACTCAGAGAGATGGCGAAAAACACTTAGTGTTTTGGAGACGACACCTCATCCGTCTTTTGCTTCGCAAAATCCACCTTCCCCCGCTGGGGAAGGCGCATATAGAAAGAATGGGAAAAGGGGCGAACGGATTTGATGCAGAAATTTTCGTTTGCGACCCGA
>JAZOBX010000277.1:0-1567 GCA_045596205.1 Eubacteriales bacterium
AACGGCTATGACGTTCAGGTGGCGCTTGCCATTGCCGCTCATCTTGGCATGACCGCAGAAATTTATTCCTACGAATGGGACTCTCTTGTCCCCGCCGTTCAGTCAGGCACCCTCGACCTGATTATCGCAGGTATGAGCCCCACCGCCGACCGCAAAGAAAAAATTGATTTCTCTTCTAATTATTACTATTCTAACCTGGTTGTGATCACCAAGGGTGACAAGCTGGCAAATGTCAACACCGTAGCAGACCTTGCAGGCAAGAAGATTGCCGCCCAAAGCGGCACCTCTCACTACACCGCCCTCTCCACCCAAACCACCGCTGATTACCGTGAAATGGACGATTTCTCCACCATGTTTATGGCGCTGCAGGCAGGCACCATTGACGGCTATATTGCCGAAGAGCCCACCGCCATGTGCATCTGCGGTCAGAGTGAAGATTTCTCTTACATTCCTCTTGTCAACAACGAAACGGGCTTTGTGCTGGATGCAACCGATTCCAGCATTGCCGTCGGTGTAAAAAAAGGCTCTGCATTGCTTTCCTCTATTAACGAATACCTTGCCACCTTTACCACCGAAGCCCAACTGGCTTTGATGCAGGAAATGGCAAATATCGCTCCCATCGACTAAACCCCCCGTATTTTTTCAAAAAAGCATAGGATAAAAGAATGATAGATTTTCTAAAAGAAGTATGGCAGATTGCCTATGATTACAGAAGCTTTTTTCTGCAAGGGGTGGGCTACACCCTCATCATTGCCCTTTCGGGTACCGTTTTAGGTCTGCTTATCGGTATTGGGGCAGGTATCGTCCGTACCATTCCTAAAGCCAAAAATAAAGCCCTTGCCATTTTGCAAAAAGCCGTCAACGTCATCATTTCCATTTACGTGGAAATCTTCCGCGGCACCCCTATGATGGTACAAGCCATGGTCATTTACTGGGGCTATGCCTTTGCCAACAACGGCGAAACTCTTAGTCTCATTCCCGCAGGTATTTTTATCGTTTCCATTAACACCGGCGCCTATATGGCGGAAATCGTCAGAGGCGGTATTATCTCTATCGACAAAGGGCAGTTTGAAGGCGCATACGCTCTTGGCATGAATCACTTCAAAACCATGTTTTACGTAATCATCCCCCAAGCCCTGCGCAACATTCTCCCTTCCGTTTCCAACGAATTTGTCATCAACATCAAAGACACCTCCGTGCTCAATGTTATCGGTGTCACAGAGCTGTACTTTTTCGCCAACAAGATTTCCAAAATGACCTGGTCTATTTTTGAGACCTATCTGGTGATCTGCGTGATTTACTTTATTCTCACCTTCACTGTCACCCGTCTGCTCCGTCTTCTGGAACGCAAGCTGGAAGGCGCGAAAAACTATCGCATTTTCGGTTCTCAATCCGACCCGAAGGCAGAAATCCGTGTGGAGGGTTAAGACATGAACAACATCATTGAAGTCAAAAATCTCCAAAAAACCTTCGGTGACCACGACGTGCTGCGCGGTGTGGACTTTTCCGTCAAAAAAGGAGACGTCACCTGCATTATCGGCGCATCTGGCTCGGGAAAATCCACCCT
>JAZOBX010000278.1:0-2799 GCA_045596205.1 Eubacteriales bacterium
TTTTTTCAGCAACTCGTGGGCAATTTCGTAAGATTCGGGGTGAACCCCCGTATTATCCAGGATTTCATCGGCGTCAGCGATTCTGAGGAAGCCTGCGCATTGCTCAAACGCCTTCGCGCCGATTTTGGGTACCTTCAGCAGTTCCTTGCGGGAATAAAACTCGCCGTTGGCTTCTCTGTATGCCACGATATTTTTTGCCGCGGTTGTGCTGATACCTGCAATGTAGGAGAGCAGGGAATAGGAAGCGGTATTCACGTCTACACCAACGGCGTTTACGCAACCCTCAACCACACCGCCAAGGGCTTCGCTGAGTCTTGCCTGCTTCATATCGTGCTGATACTGCCCCACGCCAATGGCCTTGGGATCAATTTTCACCAGCTCTGCCAAGGGGTCTTGGAGACGTCTGGCAATGGACACGGCAGAACGTTCTGTCACGTCAAAATCGGGGAATTCTTCCTGCGCCAGCTTGGAAGCGGAATAGACGGATGCGCCCGATTCGCTGACGATGGTGTATTTCACGTCTCTGTCGGTATAATCGTGGAGCAGGTCGGCAATAAACTGTTCGCTTTCGCGGGAGGCAGTACCGTTGCCGATGGAGATCACGTCAACACCCCACTTACGAATGAGACGAAGCACCACGGTGCGGCTGGCTTCCACGTTCTTTCTGGGACCGTCGGTGGGATAGATCACCGCGGTTTCCAGCACCTTACCCGTGCGGTCTACCACCGCCAGCTTACAACCCGTACGGAAGCCGGGGTCATACCCCAGCACCACTTTGCCTTTCAGGGGCGCGCCCATGAGCAGGTTGCGGAGGTTGTCGGTAAATACCTTCATCGCGCCTTCGCAAGCGTCGTCAAAGAGTTGGGTGCGCACTTCTCTTTCCAGCGAGGGGAAGAGCAAACGGCGGTAACTGTCTGCAATGGTGTCTGCCAGAAAATGGGCAGAAGGAGACGCAGGATTGGTAATCACGTGAGCGGTCAGCTTGGCAAGAGCCAGGTTTTCGTCCAGCACCATGCTCACCTTCAGATAGTCTTCCTTTTCACCGCGGTTAATGGCAAGAATACGGTGAGGACGGAGCTTGGGAATGGGCTCGGAGAAATCGTAATAGCCCTCATAGACAGAATCGCCCTCTTTGTTTTGCTTGGTCACAATGGATGCCTGGGCAAAGCAAAGCTCGCGGAGCATCTTGCGGTAGTCTGCGGTGTTGGCAATGTCTTCTGCAATAATATCGCTTGCCCCCTGGAGCGCCTCTTCGGGGGTGTTCACACCCTTTTCCTCGTCCACGTACAAGGCCGCTTCTTCAATAAAGGGGCGTTCGTAGGTGTCTCTTTGCTCCATGATGAGAGTCGCCAAAGGCTCCAGACCCTTTTCTCTTGCCACAGATGCGCGGGTCTTACGTTTGGGACGGAAGGGCAGGTAAATGTCTTCCAGCTCTACCAATGCTTTGGCATTTTGCAGCGCCAGAAGGATTTCGGGGGTCAGCTTGCCTTGTGCCTCAATGAGAGCGGCAATTTCTTCTCTGCGCTTGTCCATGTTGCGCAGGTAGGTCAAACGGTCAAACAGGTTACGGAGGGTCACGTCGTCCATCGACCCTGTTACCTCTTTACGGTAACGGGCAATAAAGGGAATGGTGTTGCCTTCGTCCAGCAGCTCCACCGCCTTTGTCACGTACTCCTCTTTGAGTCCTAATTCTTTTGCAAGTGTTTTGATGATATCCATAGTGTCTCCTTTATGTGTAAAACAAATCCGAATTACGTTTTTTGATACGCCGCTTTTTCCAAAGCAGATATTTCCTCTTTTGTCAGATACCGCCATTCTCCCTCGGAGAGTGTTTCATCCCAGGAAAGCGGACCGAATGCAATGCGTTTTAAGGTCACAATGCGGTTGTGCATGGCCCCCAGCATCCGTTTGATCTGGTGGTATTTTCCTTCCTTTAAGAGAATCTCGCCCCCCATTCTGTCGGGCGTGGGAAAAAGGGTGGCAGGGAGCAGTACCTCTCCGCTTCCCAGCGTCATCCCCTTTTCGCAGAGGGCTTCCGCCTCGGGGCAAAGGGGCTCTGCGCAGGTGAACGCATACCGCTTTTCCACGTGGCGTTTGGGAGAAAGCAACAAGTGCGCCATCTGCCCGTCGTTGGTCAACAGCATCAGCCCCGTGGTGTCTCTGTCCAGCCGTCCGCAAGGAAAGAGATCCCTTGCTCTGAGCTCCGGCGGGAGCAATTCCAAAACCGTTGGTAAATGCCCGTCCTCCGTGGCGCTGACGTACCCCGTGGGCTTGTTCAGCATCACATACACCATAGGATCGTGCTTGATCACCGCCCCTGCCACGGTAAGAATATCTTTTTCGGGGTCAATGTGCCTTGAGGGGTCTTTTTCCACTGTGCCGTTGACGGTAATCTGACCGCCTCTTGCCATGCGCGCAGTATCCTTGCGGGAAGCAATGCCGTTTTCGGATAAAAATTTATCAATTCTCATGCCATCCTCCCGCTTTTCGTTGCTCTTGGCCAAATTTATACATTTTATTATACCATCATTCACCGCTTTTGTAAACCTTTCACCGCAAAAAATCCCAATAATTTCTCATAGAAATTTCGCAAAAGAAAAGGAAAAATTGGAATTTTAGCTCCATCACCTCCCAAATCCCGTACCGTCAAAAAAAGCAAAAGCAGCCTGCGTAGACTGCTTTTGCGGTAAATTCATTATTTCAGCTTTTTCGGTGCGTCAACAAGCCCTGCAAGATAATCCAGAGAAACGTTATAGTATTTTGCCAGGGTCACAAAATGATGAAGTCGGATCGTAGCCA
>JAZOBX010000279.1:0-2038 GCA_045596205.1 Eubacteriales bacterium
ATAGCATATTTTTTCCAAAAATGCAAGAAAAAACTGCGCCGCAAATTTCTGCTTGGGGATAACCTATGCATAAATAGCAGAAGATTGCCCAATCTATCTATGAGAAATCCCCCAAAAAGCAGAAAGGAAAAGAAAAAATGCAAGAGGAAAAAGAAAAAAAGAAAAGAAAGACCATCGAGCGCCCCCAAACGGATATTGAAGCTATGCCCGAGGAAATCCTTTCCTATCCGCGTCTGGAAGAGGGATGGATTTTGCCCACCCACACGCCCACGGGGATTCTGGACGGCATGGCATTCCCCGGCAGTATCGTAGACCCTCTGCCCGAGGATATTCCCACCTTCACACCCGAAGGAAACTCTCCCCACTCCCTGTAATCAAACGGGATAAATGAGGGGTTTTGTCTAAAAATAGACGATTTGGTGATTCTGCTTGGATAAATTTTGGTAAAGTATTGGCGAAAAAGAGGGGAAATAAGGCAAAATTCAATCATTTTCCCCTTCTTTTTTTGTGCAAAAGCACCCATGCTTTTTTCTGCATTTTATGATATACTATCATCAGAAGGCAATCGCCCTTAGGGCAATGCAGAAAGGCAAAGGAGGCAAAGCCATGTTCCAAAAAGGAGACTATATCGTCTACGGCAGCTACGGGCTCTGCGAAGTGCGAGAGGTAGGAAAATCCCCCGTTGATCCCTCCGACAGCCGCGTGTATTACGCCCTCCATCCCGTCTACTCTCCCGAAGGCTCTATGATCTTTACCCCCGTGGATAACCAAAACACCGTCCGCCGTCACCCCATCTCCCGCAAGGAGGCAGACCTGCTGCTAGAAAATGCGCCCCACATTCCCGCCCTTACGGTGGAAAGGGAAAAACTGCGCAGAGAGGTGTACCGCGCCGCACTCCAGACTGCAGAGCCCGAAAAGCTGGTGGCTTTGCTCCGCACGGTATTGGAACGCCGCCGCGATACGGGGCGCATGGGCCGCCGCCTTACCGATGCGGACACCGACTACGAAAAGAAAGCCAGAGACAATCTGGTAGGCGAACTGTCGCTGGTTTTGTCTATGAGCGAAAAGGACACCTGCCGCATGGTGGAAACGGTCATGGGCGCAGAAGGCTTATATTAATAAATTTTGCTGCATTTTGCGGAAACGGTATAGAAAAAGAGAGAACGGGTGTTCTCTCTTTTTCTGCTTTATTTTTCAGTTAGGATAACGCGCAAATCAGATGCCAGAAAAGGTTGTTTTTGTAAATATGGTTCACGTAGACCATCTCACGTGAAAGGGCAGTTTGCTCGTAGAGGTCGCTGTAGTCTGGCAAAACCCTTGGCAAAATGGCGCTATCCATCAGATTTTTCTCATCGTCCGAAAAGAGCCAAGCTACCGCACACACGTCCCAGATAACCTTGGTCCAAGGCTTTTTCTCGAAGCTTTCGCCCAGTCCCTGTTGCATATAGGCAATCGTGTTTTCTACCAGATAGTCGCAAAGGGGATTTTTACCGCCCAGCCAACGGCGCAGCTCTGCTTCGCCAAAGTCAAAGGCGTCTACCACCCCTGCGCAAGGCAGCTGCACGAAGGGGGCAGGACTTCCCATCACCACCCTGGCGGCGGCAATGTCCTGGGTCATGTTGAACTCTTTTGTGTGTTTAAAGTGGCGGGCGTTGCCCCCCAGCCATACCACCACGATGTTTTCGGCAATAGAAGGGTCAAGGAGCAGAGCGGAGGCAATATTGGTAATGGCGCCAATGGCTACCACGTAAAGGGGGTGCTCGGGAGAATACTGCTTCGCCCGCTTCACCAGGTCTTCTGCCGCAGGCGACACAACGGGCGTTGCTTCGTTTTCTAAAAAGCGGGCAGAGCCTTTATATACGGGAACGCTTTCGCCCATCAACTTTTGAAGCTTCTCAATTTCCGCAAAGCTTTTTTCCATGCCGTCCTCGGCAGAAACCGAGCGGTGGTTGAGAAAAGGGGCGGCATACAGCGCCACGGTATGGCATTTTTCTTTACTCCGAAGCAAATAGGCAATGGCAAACTGATCGTCAATTTC
>JAZOBX010000280.1:0-3039 GCA_045596205.1 Eubacteriales bacterium
AACTTTTTGTTCTGCCCCCTTGAAAATGTTGATAACTGGCAGTTTCTCCTTTTTTTGTTTGTAGCCTTCCACATTTTCCACAATCAGAAATGTGGAAAAGTGAGTTTTCGACATTTTTGGACAGTTTTCACAAAAATGGCAATAGATGGCAAAAAATACTTGCATTTTTCAGGAATGCCAATTTCATATCTCTTCGCAAAATGAGTTGATATATTCGTAAAAATTACGAATATATGCAAATTCTCAATCCAAAAAGTCTGTTGTACAAAGCGTGCTGTTCTTAAACGGAAAATTTGATAAGGGGCATGGGCGTAGCCCGAGGCATTTGTCATACAAATGCGAAGCTGGCGATAAAAACAGAAGAGAGAGTAATGCGGAAACAAAACTCCGTAAAGCTCTCTCTTTTTGCTTTGTATTCGTGATATTCTATTCGCCCCTAAACTCGCGTAGCGAATATCACTTGGGCGAAGTCCAAATATCACTGCGTAGCAATATCACTGGCCTGAGCGAATAGAATTGGCGTGATACTCCGTTAAGAGTGTCACGCCAATGCAGCAGACCTTTTGCTTGCAATATAGGGGGGTGAAAGAAAAAATCAGCTGTTTTCGTGCAGATCTTTTCTTTCTACATAGCCGTTTTCTTCCGTCCAGACCTCTTGGGTTTCTTTGGGATACCGCTTTTTGAAGATCTGGCGGCGGAACAGCAGTACAGAGTATACTGCCAGCAATACTGCAAAAATGCCCAGACAGATCCATGTGCCTCCTTTGCCTTCCACACCGAAGATCCCGCCCGGTATAGCGCTCAGGAGCAGGAACATAGGCGCCAGCATGGGTAGGTTAAACATATTGGCCATGACTACGTTGTTGGCGGCAGGAGTGCTGAAATCGGGGTCAATCTCACGAAGCAGGATCATACCGTTGGAGACAGTTCCCGTCAAGGTGCCAAACTGCACCAGGAAGGTTTCGTTTTCATACCCGGGGCAGGTAGATTTGGAAGCAAAAAAGATGTAAAGAATGGTGGCAACCGTACCGACTACGCTCAGCACGATAAGGGGCAGCCAGTAGTTGGCAATGGATTCCCATTCAATAGAGGCAACTCCTGCCACGATCATCAGGTCAAAGAGGAAGCTGCTGATGCGGTCCAGCAGATAGTTACTGCGATAGGTAGGAATTTCGGGATTTTTTTGTTCCATTTTAGACAGCACCGCTTTTACCAAGGTGGCAAATAGCATAGCCCACAGGAAATTCAGACCCCAGACCAGGTTGGTGATCAGCTTGATGCCAAGGGCAGACAAGCCCCACATCAGCGCATAGCAAAGCACGTATACCAAAGCAATCAGAGCAATGTTAATGGACAGCTTATCCACGGATACGGATTCGGGAGCGGTACCGTTCATGGCAGGGTCATCAATTTCTTTCTTCCCTGTGTCTCTTACTTTCAGCTTGCCTTTTTTACGCATGATGTTCATGTATACCACGCCCACCACGCTGGCCATAAGAAATCCTACCGTGGCAATGGCAAGGCCGAAGCTGGCGCCGCCGACCAGACCGTTTTCGCTGTAATTGCCGCCCCAGATCATGGCGTTACCGGGGCCTTGGGCAAAGCCCAGAGGCAAAAGCATGCCTGCATAGTAAATACCGCCAAAGCAAACCAGGGTCACCAATAGTCCCAGCACCGCCTGGAGCATATAGGTGCCGCTGTTGATCAGCGCATAGTCAAAAAGCTTGGTAACCTGCTTTTTGTCTTTTTTCTGGGCAGAGCGTTTTAGCGTGACCGCCGCAAATCCAAGACCCAAAGTATGGTAGGTGATAATCTGCATGGTGGCATTATCAAAGAGAGAGCCAGACTCTACACTACAAAGGGATAAAACCGTTTTTAAGGCAAAAATCAGTAGCCCCGCAATGAGGGCGGAAGGGAAGAGCATACGGCGCAAAAACTTCACACGGATGCGCAGAGTGTTGGCGATGAGCAGTGCCAAAAGCAACACAGCCATTTGCGCCATAAATGACCAGACCTGTCCGTATTCGGACCATACAACGTTGACAGTTTCAAGCATAATTATTCTCCTTTCGGGGGCAGTTCAATGGCAGGAGGCGTTTCCTTCTGAAGCAGATGAAGATCGGCAATTTCTGCTTCTTCTGCAGGAGGCGCGCCGTATCCCGCCTGTATGAGGGAAGGACGCATCAGCTCCCGCACGCGTAGGCTCAGGTCGCCTGTGCGCATGGCGGCCACCTCCTCTGCGGGAATTACGTCAATGATATTGATATATACGTCAGTACCGAAGCGATACCAGTTGCGTTTGATCTTGTCCGTACCTACAAGGGTGGTGACCACCACGGGCACCTGGGCTTTTTTAGCGGCAAGAAATACGCCGTCGTGGAAGCCTAGCAGAGATTTCGTGCGGCTGATGGTGCCTTCGGGATAAATCCCTACCGTGCATTTATCTTCTTTCATGCGCATAGCCGCCAGCTGAATGGCGCGCATGGCTTGCATGGGACTCGCGCGGTCAATGGGAATAAACCCTGCGCGGGTCAGGTATCTGCCAAACATGGGGATTTGGGTATTTTCGGGTTTTGTAACAAATACCGCGTTTCTGCGGTAAAACAAAGTGCTATGCACGAAGGGGTCAAAATGGGACAGATGATTGGACACAAACATAAAAGGCTGTTTTGTGTCCTTTGGCAGTTTTTCTTTTCCCACCACATGAATGCGCACACGCAGAATTTTCAGGATAATGTGGCAAGAGTAAAACAGCACGAAGCGATGGTAAGAAGGCTTTACGTGCTCAGGCACCTTTCCTTTTTTGATCAATAGGCCTGTTCCCATAAACAGAAGCAATTCCAAAACGCATAATAAAAAGCCGTATAGAGGATAGAGTAAAATGCCCCAGAAGGGGGAAATGCCCGATGCCCAAACGGTTATCACGGCAAGCGCAAGGCCTATGCCCGACAGAATATAAAATAGCAAAACGTCACCTCTGCAGTATGCCAAAAGCGGTGGCTTGTGGCAGATTTTGTGTGGCTTGCCATAGCCAAAAAT
>JAZOBX010000281.1:0-6963 GCA_045596205.1 Eubacteriales bacterium
GCTGATCTCCATCTGCACAGGCGGTCTGGACATGACCGAATGGAAGCAGGTGCTCCACACGGAAGTACTGGAAGACGGCACTATTGTGGAAACCGCTATTCAATGGGGCAGCCTGGTACAAGCGGTGATCAACTTTTTGATTATTGCCATTGTGGTATTTAGCATTCTCAGAGTCTATACCAAAATTGAAAAGGTGGCAAGAGAAGCCCTGCAACACGAAGAAATCGAAAAGAAAAAAGCCGAAGAAGCCAAAAAGAAAGCAGAAGACGAAGCCAAAGCCAAGGCGTTGGCTGAGCAGCAAGCCGCTCTCAAAGAAAGAGAAGACAAGTTTTACGCCGACGTGGCAAAGCAAACCGAGCTGCTGCAGCAAATCGCCCAAAACCTCAAAGCAGGAAAATAAACAATCAAATAACGAGAAAAAGACGGTTGCAATAGGCTGGTCCCAAAAAAGGCAAGCTTTCGCGGCTTCACGCCAATAGACCAACACTTCCCGTCTAAATCTGACGATCTCTATTTAAAGGGTCTGTCGCAAACTTACATTTGCGGCAGACCTCATTTTTTACATTTGATTTTTTCTTTTTGATACCATGATATCATGATATCACTTTTTTGTGAAAAATGCAGTAGTCGAAAGTAGTGACAAAAAGAAAAACAGCTGCCTTTATTTTGTCTTTTTATCTCATCAGATTTGTTTTGCCGTATAACCACCGTAAAAATGGAAATTCTCTTGCATCTCTGCATAAAGTATGCTATGATAAAGGTAGAAATATCACACGGGGAGGTTCTTTTATGCATTCTGACGTGAAGCTTTTAAACGATATTGGTGAACCGTTTGCCGCAGGTCTTTTGGAATATGCAAACGGCCCGCTCCCGATGACCTATTGCCGCGCTTACCGACGCTATTATGAGGCTTGCCCCATTGTGTATCAGGAGGGCGCGCCGCTGTTTCCTGTAGGATGCACCACATCCGCATGGCATTGGGATGCTAAGACAAAAACCGAGCAATTTATGTGTGTCATTCCCAACTACGCTCTGCAATATAGCGTACATTGGGACAAACTGGAGCAAAAGAGCCCCAGAGCAGCCGAGATCATGCGAGAATACTACGCGCGGTATCATTATCCGGGCGGTTGGAACCACAGTATGCTCAATTACAAGCGTATTCTTGCCGAGGGCATAAACGGGTATGAGGCGCGGTTGCTTGCCAAAAAGGAAAGCGATTTCCGCACGGCGCTGCTCGACCTGATTGATGGTATTCGCACCTATCACAAACGTGCGCTCGAGGCACTTCCCGCAATGGGCGCGCCTGAGAAACTGATCGACGCCTTGCGGGTAGTTCCCTTCTCCCCCGCCAGAAATGCATATGAAGCCATCGTTTCCATTAATTTCTGTTTATCTCTGGATGGCTGGGACAATGTAGGGCGGCTTGACGATCTCCTTGCCCCCTATCACAAGGGAGAGGACCTGCGGGATGAGTTCCACTGTATGTTCCGCAGTATGCAGGACAATGTCCGTTGGAGCGTCACATTAGGCCCCGATTACAACGACATCACCCGTCAGGCATTGGAGGCATCGGTGGGATTGGCACGCCCCTTGCTTGAACTGCGCGTAACCAAGGATATGCCAAAGGATTTGTGGCAGCTTTCCGCCAAAAGGATTCTGGAAGGTGGTGGACAGCCCGCTTTTTACAACGAGGAAGCCATTCAAAGACGGCTTTTGGAGCGCATTCCACACTTGACGCCCGAGGATGCGCTGGAATTTGCAGGCGGCGGCTGTACCGAGACCAATTTTGCAGGACTCACCTATGCAGGAGGCACAGATCTCAATATCAACGTTCTGGCAATTTTTGAAAAATATATGCACGAAAAGCTTCCCGTAACCCCTACATTTGAGGCGTTTTACGAGAACTTCAACGCCCTGCTCAGGCAATGCCAGGACGAGCAAATGGCAACCATCAATGCTTATTGGAACGAGCGCGCCGAGATCTGCTTTGCGCCAATTCGCTCACTGTTTGTGGACGATTGCATCGACAAGGAAATCGGTTGGTTTCAAGGCGGCGCCCGCTACACCTTCCCCATTCACCCCGATAGCGGCATCCCCAATACCATAGATTCCCTGCTTGCCATCCGCCACCTGGTCTATGAGGAAAAGCGTTACACCCCAGAGCGTTTTCTCGCTCTTCTTTTGGCAGAGGATCCCGCGTTTTTTGCGGAGCTGAGAACCTGCCCCGCGTATGGCGTGGCAGATGAGCGGTGTGACAGTCTGATACACGATTTTACCTCGCGTTTTTATGCCCATTACCTTACGGGAAAACTTGATCTCGGCATCGGCTTTTTTCCCACCGCCCATCAGTTTGAACGCCACATTGGGCTTGGGCGCGGTGTGGGTCCCACGCCCGACGGCAGACACCGCGATATGCCCGAGGCAGACTCTCTTGCGGCAGTCAACGGCAAGGCTACGCACGGCCCGACCGCAATGCTGACCAGCGCCGCTTGCTATGAGCAAAAGGATATTTACGGCATGGCGGTGACCAATCTTTCTATTACAAGAAAGCACACCCCCGAAATCATTCGTGCGCTGGTGGAGGGTTACTTTGCGCTGGGCGGCACGCAATTGCAGATTACCGTCACCGATAGAGAAACGCTTTTAGCGGCAAAAAAAGACCCCGACAGCCATCGCGACCTCATTGTGCGCGTAGGCGGATACTCTGAATATTTTCACAAGCTAAGCGGCGCCCTGCAAGACGCTGTCATTGCCCGCACGCTGTTTGAATAAGGAAAAAAACATGAATACATTCCACACACCCGTCACAGGGCGCATCCTCAACATCCAGCACTTCTGCGTGGACGACGGACCGGGCATCCGCACAACGGTGTTTTTGAAGGGCTGTCCGTTGCGCTGTGTTTGGTGTCACAATCCCGAATCCCATCTGCCATGCGACGAAATCACCTTCCGCGCTGACCGTTGCGTATGTTGCGGCGCTTGCGTCAAAGCATGTCCAAAGGGCGCACATACTGTCACAGAGGACGGAAAGCATATATTTGACCGCGCGCTATGTATAAAATGCGGCAATTGTGCAAGGGTCTGCCCTGTGGAAGCATTAGAGACTGTCGGTATGACAAAGACGGTGGAAGAAGTGCTGTCCGACGTGCTGTCGGACCGTGTGTTTTACCAAACCTCCAATGGCGGAGTCACAGTTTCAGGCGGTGAACCTACCGCCCAGCCTGCATTCACAAAGGCGCTTCTCTCCGCTTGTAAAAAAGAAGGGCTGCACACCTGTATAGAAACCTGCGGCTGGTGCAAGACCGAAACGCTGCTCGACATTGCGCCTTTGGTGGATCTGTTTTTGTTTGACTGGAAGGTCACCGATGATACGCTTCACAGGCAATACACAGGCGTATCCAACGCTTTGATTGTGAAAAACCTTGCGCAGCTTTGCCAAATCGGCGCACGGGTCATTCTGCGCTGTCCTTTAATTCCTAACATCAATTTATGTGAGGAACACCTGGGTGGCATCGCAGATCTTGCCCATCGCTTTGGTTGTATTGAACAGATTGACCTTGAGCCGTATCATCCCATGGGTATTAGCAAAATCAATGCGCTGGGCAAGGTGGCAAGCTACACCAACGACGCATTTCTCGCAACCGAGCGCGCCGAGGAAGCAAAGCAGTACCTTTCCGACCGTGTATCCATTCCCGTCACCATATCGGGAAAATAAAGCCTAAAAAGACTTGCAAACCACCTTTAAGCAGAACAACGCATACATTTTTCGAAGCCAACTGCCTATAGCATAAAAACCGAGCTGACTTGTTCAGCTCGGTTTTTATGATGTTCTTGAAGGTAAAAAGCTATTGTAACCGGTTTTTCAGGTTACATTTCAAACGGCAGCTTGCCGTTCAAATGACACATTTTTTGCTAAACGCAATGCGTTCTGCTTTACAGCAGGTAGTAAGGCAGTGCGTCTCCGATGGCGTAGCTTTGGCAGGGGTCTGCGGGGGTGGCGGCAGGAGTGTCCGCTTGCGGCGCAGGGATGGTTTTTTTTGGCTCTGCCACAGCAGAGGGAGATTTTTTCTTTGCAGGTGCTTTTTTAGGAAGCACTTCCATCGCTTTTGCGGTGGCGTTTTTCTTTTTTTGGGCGGGGGTTTTCTTAATTTCTTCGGTTTTTGCAACTGTTTCTTCCTGCTTTTGCCCTGCCACTTGTTTGGCGGCGCGGGTCAAGCTGTTTTTACCGACCGGCATCTTTTATGATCTCCTTTGTGAGTTTTTGATATTCTTTGGCGCTGCGGCTACTCTTTTTATAGGCAATCACAGGTTGACTGGAGTCCTGCGCCCATTCTACAGCAGAATCCACGTGGATATAGGTGTCAAAAAAGTGGATACCCGACAATTCTCTGAGGTCTGCCACGGTTTGTTTGAAATAGTTTTTACGTTCGTCGGCTTTGGTGACGAGGACGCCCAAGAAGCTTAGCTCCTTGCTGTGGGCTTGGGTCTTGGCGTAAAAATCAAACATATTGGCAAGGCCGTACAGTCCCCAGGGGCTGGCTTCTACAGGAATGATCAAGGCGTTTGAGGCAGAGAGCAGATTGGTGACCCAAAGGCCAAGGGTGGGGGGCGCGTCAATGCAAATGGCGTCGTACTGCTCGCTCTCGATAATTCTTTGCAGTTTATCTCTGAAAACGTATTCTTTCTCATAGGCGGAGAGCAACAGATTGTCCACCGCGGAAAGCTCTGCGGAGGCAGGAAGCAAATCCAAGTTTTTGTAGGCGGTTTTTACAACAACGTCGGTATAGGGAATATGGGCGCGGAGATAGGCGTAGAGATTGCGGCCGTCCTCGGCAAAGGCAAGGGTCTGCTCCTCGTCAAAATAGGACAGGGTCAGGTTGCTTTGGCCGTCGCCGTCGATCATCAGCACGCGTAGCCCTTCCAGCGCCATGGCATACGCCACGTTGGCGCAGGTGGTAGACTTACCGCTACCGCCCTTGTTGTTGGCAAAACAGTATACTTTGGTCATTTGTTATCCTCCCTTACATAGGCAAGCAATTCTTCTACGCCCTCCCCCGAAAAGGGGCAAACGCAAAAGATCTTCGTGACACCTGCCAGATGGAGCCAAGACCGCACCAGCGGCACGTTGGCGTCTTTTTTATCAATTCCTGTAATAATGCCGATCACTTCCCTGTTCACAAGAGAGGTGATGCAAGGCGAAAAGAGCATATAGGGCTCGTTTGCGGACACCACGATGCCCACCAGATCCGCCTCGTAGGCGTAGAGCGCCAGGGCGGCGCCGTATTCAGCCCTTTGCATATATTCCCCGGGGGAATCAAAAAAGCTGTCGCGCAGGGTCATGACCTGGGTTTTATCGTAGTGAAAGGGTTCACCGCGCATGGCTTGGAGCAAAGTGGTTTTCCCTGCCTCGCTTCGCCCTACCAGAAGAAGGCGGCGCATCAGGTTTTTGTTAATGGGCATACGGTGTAGCCCAATTTGTCTCTGACATAGGCGCAAACGGCTTCCAGAGCGCTTTCAATTTGCGAGACGGTGCCGTAGATGATCAGCGTACCGCTGAAGCGGTCCACGAATCCCAGCTCTGCGCCCGATGCTTTTAATGCAATATCAGCGGCAATGACGGCGGTTTCCGCAGGGGTCACGGTGAGAATACCGATGGCGCCGTATTTCTGCACGTCCTCTGCCACAAGGCCGAGCTTTATGTAAAGAATGGGGTCGGGGCTGGCGATGATGTGCGCCAGAGTCACCTGTTTGCCCGGAACAAGCTCCTGTACAATGCGCATTTTTTCTTTTTGGCTCAAGTTCTCAAACATACGGTTAACCTCCTATCTGGCATTTGAGTCCGCTTTCCTGTGCGGCGGAAAGCAGGGCGTTCATTTTTGCATCGCTTGGGGGGAGTGCATCCCCCATGGGGTAGGGTCTGCCAAGGGCGGTATACTTATCCATTCCCAGTCGGTGATACGGGAGCAGATGCAGTTTTTCTACTCTCGGCAGAGTTGCGGCAAATTTCGCAATGGCGCGGATATCGGCTTCGGTATCGTTAAAGGTGGGTACAACCGGCACGCGGACGATGAGCTCCTTTGCCAGTCTGGCAATTTCGGGAGCGTTCTCAAGCATCATAGAATTGGGATATCCGCAAAAGGCTTTGTGCTTGTCTCGGTCTGTGTGCTTGATGTCCATCAGCACCAAGTCAATTTGAGGAAGCAGTTTTTCCAGTACAGGCATTGGCACGCAAGCAGTGGTTTCCACGGCTGTGTGGAGTCCTTTTTCCTTTGCCGCACAGAGAAGTGCGAAGGCAAAATCCGGTTGCAGTAAAAACTCGCCGCCCGACAGAGTCATTCCCCCACCGCTACGGCGGTAATAGGGCAAGTCTTTGAGTACCACGTCCAGCACTTCCTCCACCGTGGCATCGTAGCCTACGGTTTTGCAGGTGCCGTTTTTCTGACACATGGTTTCAAATTCTCCCGATTGGGACTCGGGGTTGCAGCACCAAGCGCAATGAAACAGGCATCCTTTGAAGAAAACGACCGTGCGAATCCCGGGACCGTCGTGAATGCTATAGCGCTGAATGTCAAACAATCTGCCTTTTGGGGCAAGGTGTTCCATGGCCGTCTCCTTTCATTTTTTTGGTTTACCGTACCCAGCCCTGCTCGGTGCGGTTGATGATATCGTCCTGCAGGCTGCGGGACAGGGTGGTAAAGAGGGCGCTGTAGCCCGCCACACGCACCACGAGGGATGCGTATTTTTCGGGATGCTTCTGGGCATCCAGCAGGGTTTCCTTTGACACCACGTTAAACTGCATGTGCATACCGTCCTGGTCAAAGAAGCCTTGAATGAACGCCACGAATTTTGCAAGTCCTTCCACACCTTTGAGGGCGGAGGGATGGAATTTTTGGTTAAAGAGTGTGCCGTTGGAGGCAATGGCGTGGTCCAATTTAGCAACGGAGTTGGAAGTCGGAGGCC
>JAZOBX010000282.1:0-3234 GCA_045596205.1 Eubacteriales bacterium
CCCCCTCCCGGAGGGAGCCTATTTAGTCTGCAGCTTTTTTTAAAATCACGGCACAGCCGTGTATGGAATCCGGCAAAGGCGGTATAAAAGATTCACGAGGCACGGCTGGGGAAAGGTTGCGCCCATTGCTCAAACAACAGGGAGAGTATGGAATGGAAAATTTTTCTTTTGACTTTTTTGCCCTTCCCTCTTGACAAATGGAAATGGGGGGTGTATAATGGTTTCGTAAGTGAGACAGGGTGTCTCATTTAGAAAGCAGAGGGAGGAAACGCCATGAGAACCAAGAGCAAAGAAACCTACGGTGCCATTTTGGAAGCGGCAAAGCGGGGCTGTATGGAAACGGGCATTGTGCCCAGTATTCGCAGTCTTGCCACTGCCACGGGCATTTCTCCCGCAACGGTGCAACGCCATATTGCGGCGATGGAAGAAGCGGGCGAGCTGATACGCGATCGCAAGGGGCGGCTGGTGCATCCCGAGTGCCCCCGTCACGAGAGCCGCGGAAAAGCGGTGGCGCTTTTGGGCGAGGTGGCCTGCGGACTTCCTACCTATGCAGAAGAAAATATTGAAGTGTATTACCATTTGCCGACTGCCTTTACGGGCAAAGGTGAGTTTTATCTGCTCCGCGCCAAGGGTGAATCCATGATTGAAGCAGGGATTGAACCGGGGGATCTGGTGCTGGTGCGCAAGCAGAATTTCGCAGAGGAAGGCGACATTGCGGTGGTGCTGATTGACGATGAGGCCACGCTGAAGCGTTACTACCCCGAGCCCGGGCTGAAATGCGTTCGTCTCCATCCCGAAAACCGCACCATGAAGGATATCTATATCAGACAGTGCGTGGTGCAGGGTGTGGCGGTAAAGGTGATTAAAGACCTATGAGAGGACAGGTTGTGTTTGTGCGGATTCCCCTGTCGGTGGAAGCTGTATTTGACCTTGACGGCAAGCTGACGCCTGTGTGTCTCTTTTTTGAAGAAAAAAAGTATACGGTAGACCGCATCCTGCAGGTGCGCCCCTATAAGCCGCCGAAGGTGGCTTGCGTTGCGCCCATTGCCTACACCGTTGTGATAGAGGGTGTGGAAAAAGAAATCTTTTACGAAGCAGAGACGGGCACCTGGTTTTCTGTGAAAGCAATAGAAAGATGAACAATACCATTTTGCACAGCGATCTCAACGGCTTTTACGCCTCGGTGGAGGTGTTGCTCCATCCGGAGCTGGAGGGGCTGCCCGTGGCGGTGTGCGGCTCGGTGGAAGACCGACACGGCATTGTTCTTGCCAAGTCGGAATTGGCAAAAAAGGCAGGGGTCAAAACAGGCATGGCCATCTGGCAAGCCAAACGGCTTTGCCCCGATTTGGTGGTCAGATCTCCGCGCTACGAAAAATATATGCTGTTTTCCAAACTGGTGCGCAAGATATACGCCCGTTACAGCGATTTGGTGGAGCCCTTTGGGCTGGATGAAAACTGGATTGACGTGTCGGGGAGTTTGCATTTATTTGGGTCTGCGGAAGAGATTGCAGAGCAGATTCGCCGGGCGGTGAAAGAAGAAATCGGGCTGACGGTGAGCGTTGGGGTTTCTTTTAACAAGGTGTTTGCCAAGTTGGGGTCAGACTTAAAAAAACCCGATGCCGTAACGGTGATCAGCCGCGAAAATTTCAAAGAAAAAATATGGCCGCTTCCTGTGGAAGAGCTGTTGTTTGTGGGGCATGCCACAAAAGAAAAGCTTCATCAGTTTGCCATTTATACCATAGGAGACCTGGCGCAGACCGAAGAGGCATTTCTCAGACGTATGCTGGGAAAGAACGGCAGCTTGCTTTGGTGTTACGCCAACGGGCTTGACCACGGAAAGGTGGCAAAAATGGGAGACACGCCCCCTGCCCAGTCGGTGGGGCACGGCATTACCTGCAATGCAGATCTGGTGACGGACGATGAGGTCAGACGGGTGATGCTGGAGCTTTCCCAAGATATCGGATTTCGCCTGGAGCAGGAAGGCGCACTTGCCGCAGGGGTGCAGATCGACATAAAAGACAGCCATCTTATCACAAAGCAGTATATGGCGCCCCTTCCCTATCCTACCCGTAGCCGTCGGGTGATTGCAGAAGCCGCCTTTGCTCTTTACCTTGGAAAATACAGGGGCGAGAGGCATATCAGAGCCGTGACGGTGCGCGCGGTGCGGCTACAAACCATGGGCGAAGCGGAGCAACTGGATTGCTTTGGCGACCATAAAGAAAAAGAAAAACTGTCTAAGCTGGAGCAGGTGACCGACAGTATCGCCAAGCGGTACGGTCAAAAGGCACTGCTTCCCGCAGATATACTGACCAACGATAAAACAAAATCAAAGGAACATTACGTAGGCATTATGCCCGGCGGGCATAGGCCGTAAAAAGAAAGGCAACCGTTATGTGTACTCGCTTGTATCTGGACCAAGAAAGAGAAGAACTCAGACAATTAGTGGAGCTGTCTCAAAACAAAGAGGCAGAGGACCTGTTGCGTTGGGGGGATGCTCGCCCCACGGACACTATGCCTATTTTGGTGGAAGAAGGGTTTCACACCGAGGCTGTTCTTGGCATTTGGGGCTATCCCAACGAATGCGGACAGACCACTTACGTGAACGCCAGAGTGGAGACGGTAACGGTGCAAAGAGGCTTTTCTGCCGATTTTCTGACGCGCCGCTGTGTAATTCCCGTATGCGGATATTACGGCCAGAGCTTTTCTAAAAAAGCGGGCGACAGTCTCTTTTTTGACAGAGACGGCGGTCTGCTGTATCTGGCAGGCATCTGGAAAAAGGATTTCAGAGGAAACTACCGCTTTGTGGTATTGACTGCGAAGGCAGACGGCTCTACCTCTCCCCTGGCGCCCCGTATGCCCCTGCTGATGGATAGCAGTTTTGTGAAAACCTGGCTCTCTGATGCCAAAAAGGCAGAAGAATATCTCCACACCCAAATGCACTGCCCTGCTTATCTGGAGCTAAGCAGAATTTCGGCGTAAAAAATGGGCCTTTCGTATTTATGCATAACTGCAAACAAAAAGAGAAAAGTATAGATTTTGCTCTATACTTTCCTTTAATCTTTGCGTAGTTTTCAATAATTTATGTAAAGCAAACAGTTTGGATATGTGTTTTGTTTGCTATTTCCGTTCACGCTCTCTGCCATACACCAGTACGCCGACGAGAACGCGAACGAAAATTTCTGCTATAAATCCGCTCGTCCCAAGGGACTTTCGTAATGATTCATCATTCATCAG
>JAZOBX010000283.1:0-1608 GCA_045596205.1 Eubacteriales bacterium
AAAATTTGAATTCCAAAATAATCCCTTATAAAGAAAAATACGAACCTCGACTCATCAAGGTTCGTATTATTTCTGTCTGGTGCGGGTAACAGGACTTGATTCGCGCCGCGAACTGCGCGGCTTGGTCGTTCGCGGCTCTGACAGTCCACCGGACTGTCATTCACTACCGCTCCTACTTCAAGTCCTGCCCCTTTTACAAAAAGGAAAAGGAGAAGATGAACTCCCCCTTTTCCTTTTTGGTGCCGGAAGCGGGGGTCGAACCCGCACGGTATCGCTACCACTGGATTTTGAGTCCAGCACGTCTGCCAATTCCATCATTCCGGCGATTTGCAAAGAGCATTATAGCATATAGCAACTGCAAAATCAAGAGGTTGAGAGAAAAATTTTGCAATTATTTTGTGTTTTGAAGGGATAAAGAAGGCTTTCCCCTCTAAACTGTTTGACACAGGCGTTTTTTTATGGTATACTCAAACCAGTATTGTTGAAAGGATATTCCCATGTTACCCATTTTGATTTCCGTGGTGGGCACAACCGCATCGGGCAAAAGCAGTCTTGGCATTGATTTGGCTGAACATTTTGGCGGCGAGGTGGTTTCTGCCGACTCCAGACAGGTCTACCGAGGTCTAAATTTAGGCACGGGGAAGGTCACAGAAGAAGAAATAAGAGGTGTTCCACACCATTTACTGGATATCATTGATCCCAACACGCCTTTTTCTATGGCAGAATACCAAGCTTTGGCATACCAAGCCATTGACGGTATCATTGCCCGCGGAAAGCTTCCCTTCCTTGTGGGGGGAACGGGGCTGTATGCCCGCGCAGTGACGGCAGGCTACCGCTTGGTGGACGTTTTGCCCGACGAGGCGTTCAGACAGGAGATGGAGCAAAAGCCAAGAGCAGAGCTGGTGGCCATGATCACCCCTTACGGCGTGGACGTCAGCGACCCCCAGATCAGCAAAAGGCGGCTTATCCGCATTTTAGAAAAACTGCGGGCAGGCGCGCCTGCGGAAAATGAAAGCCATCCCCGCTACAAAGTATTGCAGCTGGGGCTTACCTTTGAAAGAGAAGTGCTGAACCGCCGCATTGAAGAACGTCTTGACAAACGCATTGCGGACGGCATGATCGAAGAGGTGCGGGAGCTTCTTAACAATGGCGCCACCCCCGAATTTCTCGAAATGCTGGGTCTGGAATATCGCTATACCTACCGCTATATTGCAGGACAGTATCCCTCTTTTGAGGCATACAGAGAACAACTGCTCACCGAAATTCGCCGCTTTGCCAAACGCCAGCAAACCTGGTTCCGTCGGGACAGCGACATTATCTGGTTGGATGCCAATGGCGACTATCTGGCGCAGGCCATCGAGCTGGTGTCTGCCATGCTCCGTCATGCTGAAGCCGAAGAATGCTCGGAAAAGCAAGAGGAATACATTCCTCCCACCTCGGACATTATCGTATAATATCTACAACCGTGCCTTTCTCTTCAAGGCACGGTTTTTTTGCGTGTTTTTCTTACAAAGAATATTTTTTTAGAAAACCTATTGACAAAATCCCAATTATCCGTTAAAATATATGCGTTGCAAAGCAACGGGGCATTAGCGCAGTTGGGAGCGC
>JAZOBX010000284.1:0-1644 GCA_045596205.1 Eubacteriales bacterium
ACGGCAACCTCTTCCGCGGCGGTTGCACCTTCACCCGCGGCCTGGGTAAGATCTTCTATTTCCACCCCGGGCACGAAACCTGCCCCTCCTTCCACCATCCCGTGGTGCAGCAAATCATCCGTCAGGGCGTTCGTTGGGTCGCTCCCGCATCTGTAAACGGTATTCCCAACGAATGTATCCATCAAATTGAGCCCCCTTATAAAGCCTGATAGATAAAAATTGATTGAGATAAAAGGAGAAGGACACATGGAAGAACGTATTGTTGGTGACTTAAGTATTATTGCCATGAGAGGCTGTGAGGCTTTCGTGGCGCAAATGGACGAATATCTCAAAGAATGGCACGAGCGCGAAGCTGATGCCAGCTACATTGCCCACACCTCCTGCCCCCGTTTTGGCACAGGTGAAGGCAAAGCCATTATCCACGATTCCCAAAGAGGGAAGGACGTCTACATTATCTGTGACTGCTTTAACCACAGCGTCACCTATACCATGTACGGCAAAACCGTTCCCATGAGTCCCGACGACCATTTCCAGGATCTGATCCGTATCATCGGCGCCCTTGGCGGCAAAGCCCGCCGCGTATCCGTCATCATGCCCATGCTCTACGAGGGCAGACAGCACAAGAGAAGCGGCAGAGAATCCCTGGACTGCGCCATGATGCTCCAGGAGCTGGCGCAAATGGGCGTAGCAAACCTGATCACCTTTGACGCCCACGACCCCCGTGTGCAAAACTCCATTCCTCTCCATGGCTTTGACAACTGCCGCACCAGCTATCAGATGCTGAAAGCCCTAGTGCGTGAATACCCCGACCTGAAAATTGATGCCGACAGCATGGCTATCGTCTCCCCCGACGAAGGCGGCATGGTCAAATGTATGTACTATTCCTCCATTTTGGGTCTGGATCTGGGTATGTTCTATAAGCGCAGAAACTACACCGTCCTCATCAACGGTAAAAACCCCATCGAAGCCCACGAATATCTGGGCAAGGACCTCCACGGCAAGGACGTCATCGTGGTAGACGATATGATCTCCTCCGGCGACTCCATCATTGACGTTGCCACTCAGCTCAAAGAAAAAGGCGCACGCCGCATTTTCGTGTTCGCCTCCTTCGGCCTCTTCTGCAACGGCCTGGAGCAAATGGACAAAGCCTACGAAGACGGCCTCATTACCCGCATCTTTACCACCAACCTGATCTACCGCACCCCCGAGCTGTTGGCTCGCCCCTGGTACGCTGAAGTCAACCTGTGCAAATTCGTTGCCCTGATTGTGGACACCTTAAACCACGACCAATCCATCAATCCCCTCCTCAACCAATCTGCCCGCATCCACAATCTCATGGCCCGCCACCAGGAGGAACTTGCGCAACTTTCCAAATAAAATTGCGACTGTCCTAAATCACACAAACGCCTTCTTTATGCGTGATACTCTTAACGGAGTATCACGCATAACTCTATTCGCCTGCGGCGAGTTCTATTGCTTAGCAGTGATATTCGGCTTACGCCGAGTGATATTCGCTACGCAAGTTTTTAGGCGAATAGAATATCACTGCGAGGCGAAGCCTTGCAATATCACTTCCCGTCAGGGAAATATCACTCTTTGCGTCAGCAAAGAATACCACTATTATGCCAACAGAAAAAGAGAGAA
>JAZOBX010000285.1:0-3383 GCA_045596205.1 Eubacteriales bacterium
TCCCATACCACAGCTTCGCTTTCGCTCCGTTCGGGCATCTCCAGCTTCCCCAGCATTCTGTCAATGGCGTGCTGAGGTACTTCTGCCTCGCGACTTTGGTTGCGCGCCATTTCTTCCTCCCATGGGGTTTCAAGGAAGATGATTTTTACACTCGCCCCATACTTTTCAAACAAATCGATTTGCTTTTGCCGAATGTCTTTTGAAAGATTGGTGGCGTTATACACAAAAGGTTGTTTTTTCCGCAGTCTTTCCTTTGCCATGCTCTGAAAGGCGGCTATCACTTTACCTTGGTCATCCGTAGGCGAGATGCCCAGCCGCTCTCTGATGGCGTCAAGGGAAACCATTTCCATCTCGGGCAGATGGGTAGCAATATAGGTATCTTTTCCGCTGGCAGGTAAACCGCAAAGCATGATCACCTCGCCCCAGGTGTCCTTAAATAAGCTGTCGTCTTGCCAGTTGGTCTGGCGTCTGAAATAGGCTCTTTCCGAAAAGGCGTCTGTAAAAGAGTAAGGACCCTCAAAGCATCCTATGTCCTCTGCCATCATCTTAAAGCATTCCACCCGCTCTTTGTAATCGTCTTCTACCTGACTCCTTCGCCCCAAAACGTCTGCCTTGGACAAAAGGTAGAGCAGTTTGATGGAAAAGCGGTCGGTCAGCTCCCCATTGGCGGCAATTTTCAGCATTTTTCTTTGCCAATCCTTTTCCACCGTGGCAAAGGTAGGAAAAGAATGGTATTTCACCATCATGCAAATCGCCTCGCGGAGTGCTTGCTTTTCTTTTGTTCCTGCCAGGTCAAACTGTTGCCAGAGCCATCCTCTCGCCAGCACAGCTCCCTTCACCGTATGGTAGGGAGACGTGATTTCGCCGTCCCGCAGAGTGGTGCAAACCGTTTTCCCTATATCGTGAAGCATTGCAGAAAGAAATACCGCGTCCTGCTCTTTTTTGGACAGCTCTCCGTATTCCTCCAGCCCCACTAATGCCTCGCAGACCATTTTCGTGTGGACCCATACGTCCCCCTCACTATGGTACTTGGGGCTTTGCGGGGTGTTCTGCATTTTTTCAAATACAGTAGCAAATCCGCTGTCTGCAAAGTCTTCCCACGAAATGGATTGGTTTGTCTCTCTTGGCACAAGACCAAGCACTCTTTCAATAGATACTGTTTTCATCTTTTAGTTGATTTGGCACGATAGGGCGTTGGAGCCAATGGGTCTGGGATTGTACGATGCATTGCAGGAATGTGGGGCGAACAAATTTTAGTCTGCCCACCACAATGCCGTTTTCTTCCAGCTTAAAATACAGCCCCTCCATGGTGGTAGACGGGTCTGTTTCCGCCACAATCTGATCAGCGTTCAGCTCCAGCCGCTCTGCCACCTCGCGAAGCACCTCTATGTGGTTGTCTGTAATGTAATTTGAATGGCCGATTAAGTCCAAAATCGGCTCTTTTTTATAAAACCTCCCCCTGTCCAGCACAGGAACGGAGGATACGATGCCCATCTGCGATGTGAGCAAACGGCGGTTGTCCGTGTCTAAAAATACCTGCTCCTCCTTGTCGTAAATGTCAAATTCCATAAAGTAACTGGGGAGCGCATCGTAAAACACGGTATGCTTGGCATACATCCATTCGCCATACATGATATACCTTGTGCCCAGTACGTCAAAAAATACGTCCTGGTACAGATTTGCCCATTGCTTAAGCAGATTATAGTGCTTTTCTCTGTGTCCGCCCAGCAAAAAATGACCGCGGCTCTGGAGCAGCAAATTGCCTTCTCCGTCAAAGGAAATGGCGCAGTTTGCCCCGTCAATTTTTTCTTCGATCACGATGTTTTTGCCAAAAACAGAGGCAAAAGGCACTTGGCTCAGATCCTCATCTCCCGGGCCAAGACGAGAGCCTTCCAGGTGCTGTGTGCGAGGATATTTGATGATTCTTTCCGCCATAGGTAACCTCCTTTCAAAGGTTTTTTTGGTGTTTATTATTGATTATAGCATAATTTTTGCAGATTGTAAACCCAACAGGCGCAAAAGCATTGACAACCAAAGCAAAAAAGTGTATACTTTATAGGTAAATATCAATCTATCAGAGGAATTACCTATGCAAATTTACAATTCTCTTACCCATAAAAAAGAAGCCTTCTATACCCACAAAGAAGGCGAAGTGACCATGTACACCTGCGGTCCTACGGTCTACCACTTTGCCCATATCGGCAATCTCCGTAGCTATATCATGGGGACATTCTGGAAAAATACCTGGCGTATATCGGCTACAACGTGCGCCGCGTCATGAACATCACCGACGTGGGACATCTGACGGGGGATAGCGACGATGGGGAAGATAAAATGTTAAAGGGCGCAAAACGGGAGAAAAAGACCGTCATGGAAATCGCTCGGTTTTATACCGACGCCTTTTTTGCCGACTGCGAAAAACTCCACATTCGCCGCCCCGATACCGTTGTGCCTGCCACCTCCTGCATTGACGATTTTATCCATATGGTAGAGCAACTTCTTGAAAAAGGCTACGCCTACGAAGCAGGCGGCAATATTTATTTTGACACCTCCAAAATTGACAAATACTACGTTTTCCACGATTTTAGGGAAGAAGACCTGGAAGAAGGCGTCAGAGAAGGCGTGGAAAAAGACCAAAATAAACGCAACAAAGCCGACTTCGTGCTGTGGTTTACCAAATCTAAGTTTGATGACCAGGAGCTGAAATGGCAAAGCCCTTGGGGGATCGGCTACCCCGGGTGGCACATTGAATGCTCTGCCATTTCCATGAAGCACCTTGGAGAATATCTGGATATCCACTGCGGCGGCATTGACAATGCCTTCCCCCACCATACCAACGAAATCGCCCAAAGCGAAGCCTACACGGGCCACCCCTGGTGCAATTTCTGGTTCCATGTGCATCACCTGAACACCGCAGGCGGAAAAATGAGCAAATCCAAGGGAGAGTTTCTCACCGTCAGTTTGCTGGAGGAAAAAGGGTATAACCCCCTGGCATACCGTTTCTTCTGCCTGGGCTCCCATTACCGCAAATCTCTTGTGTTCACCTATGAGAATCTGGACAACGCCGTCATTGCCTACGATAAATTGGTGGCGAAAATCGCCTCTCTTGACCAAGCCAAAGCAGGTGATGAAAGCGAACAGGCAACCGTCTCCGCTCTTCGCCAAAAATTCACCGATGCGCTGGACAATGACCTGAACACCTCACTTGCCATCACTGCTCTTTATGATGTATTGAAAGCCAAAATTTCCGATGCGAGCAAACTCAGCTTGATTGCAGATTTTGAAAAAGTGCTTTCTCTGGGCCTTTTGGATGCGGCTGACAAACTGCGCAAAGAAAAAACAAAAGAAGCCCCCGCAGAAAGTCGGAGGCCAAGCGGTCTTAG
>JAZOBX010000286.1:0-1615 GCA_045596205.1 Eubacteriales bacterium
GGCGAAAACTATATTGACGCCTTCGTGCAGTCCGCAGCCGAACCTCTTGCCGATGCTCTTGCTGTGGCAGGCGCCTTCCTTTTGGTGCTGGTGGCAGGGTATATGGCGCTCTGGATTATCGGTAAATTCATCAACGTCGTATTCAAGCTCCCCATTTTGAAGCAAATCAACGTGCTTGCAGGCGCTGTGGCAGGTCTTTTGTTCTTTGCTGTGTTTGCATGGGGGCTTTGCAAAGTGTCTGTTTTCGCCTTTGAACTGATCCCTCAGGTTGAAATTCTTCATCATTTTGACATTGAGACCACCATTATCGGTAAATTCCTGTTCCATTTTGATCCCATGAAATTTCTGCTCTCCTTCTAACTGAATTGAGGAAAAATTAAGATGCAAATGTGTTCCAAATGCCACAAGCGTGTGGCGGTGGTGTATATCACCAAAATCGAAAATCAGAATCAGATCCAGGAAGGGCTATGTCTCCAATGCGCCCGTTCTCTTGGCATTAAGCCTGTGGACGATCTGCTGTCCAAAATGGGCATCTCCGAAGAAGCCCTTGACAGCATGAGCGAAGACATGACCTCCATGCTGGATATTGCCGCCTCCGAAAGCGATGACGCCGAAGACGGCGGCGCGCCCGCCATTGAACTGCCCAAACTCTTCCAGAATCTGGGTATGCAGCTGGGCGGTGCCAGAAAAAAACAAGAATCCAAAGAAAAATCCCAAACTGCTTCTCCCAAAAGAAAATTCCTTGACACCTACTGTCAGGATCTCACCAAAAAAGCCGCCGAAGGCAAAATTGACCGTATTATCGGACGGGACAGAGAGCTGGACCGTGTGATTCAGATCCTCTGCCGCCGCCAGAAAAACAACCCTTGCCTGATCGGTGAACCAGGCGTGGGTAAAACAGCAATTGCAGAAGCCCTTGCCGTCCGTATTGCCGAAAAGAACGTGCCCTATAAACTGGCTGATAAAGAGATTCACCTGCTGGATCTGACCGCCCTTGTGGCGGGTACCCAGTTCCGCGGGCAGTTTGAATCCCGTATGCTGGGGCTTCTTAGTGAAGTCCGCGAAGCAGGGAACGTGATTCTCGTTATCGACGAAGTGCATAAAATCGTAGGTGCGGGAGACTCTGAAGGCAGTATGAATGCCGCCAATATGCTCAAACCCGCCCTTTCCCGCGGAGAGATTCAGGTCATTGGCGCCACCACTCTCAAAGAATACCGTAAGCATATTGAAAAAGACAGCGCCCTTGAACGCCGTTTTCAGTCTGTGATGGTCAATGAACCCTCCGTAGACGAAACTGCGGAAATGCTCAAGGCCATCAAAGGCTACTATGAAACCTTCCACGGCGTGGTTATTCCCGATGCCGTACTCTACGATGCGGCATATCTGTCCGAACGCTATATTACCGACCGCTTCCTGCCCGACAAAGCCATTGACCTTCTGGACGAAGCGGCGGCTCGCCTTGCCCTGGAAACCCCGGAAATTGCTGAAATGGCAGAGGCCAAAGGGCGTCTGACCCAACTCATAGAAAAGAAAAATGCCCTTGAAGGCAAGCTGAAACCCGATTCTACCGAAGAGGAAAAAGAAGCCTTCTACCGCGGCATCGCGGACCTCCGCG
>JAZOBX010000287.1:0-8064 GCA_045596205.1 Eubacteriales bacterium
CAAGGGCTTTTAAATTTAATCATAAAGTCACTTTTCTGATGAACAATGACTATAGAAGCAACACTTATTTGATTTCCTCAAATCTCCCGCTGAGAAGAGAATCGTGCAGCTTGTGTAAAATATGAAACGGCAACGCCATCTGCGCTCTTGTCAGATACGCCGTTTGGTGTCTCATGGCGTATTCCACTTCCTCAAAGATCAATCTGTGCATGGTAGAAACGTCATCGGGGGTCACGTGACCTGTCACCGAGCCCTGCTCAAAGCAGGCGCAGGCATCGTAATGGAAGCTCCCCTCTCGGTAGGTGGCAGGAATGTCAAAGTTTTCATACCGCAAAATCACCGTATAGCCGTTGGCAGATTCCGTGGCAAATACACTTTTGATATCACTACCAAAAATGGCAATGGCAATCTCTACAAGATGCTGGGTATAAAAGAAAAATCCGCCGTATTCGGGGTCTCTGCGCACAGGTGTGGCAATGGTGCCGCCGCAAAGCCGCCCAAGCGTTTCGGGATGCTTTACCGCTTGGATCAAAGGCGCAAACGCCTCTGCTTTCCCGAGGAAAGAACTGCCCCAAAGCAAAGCGCCGCTTTGCTCCGCTTCCTCCATCAGCGCCTCAAAATAGGCTGGCTGTATCGCAAGAGGTTTGTCCACCCAGATGATTCTGCCTTTTGTCATATAAGGACGTGCCAGAGGCAGATGAGAGTCACCGTGGCGGGAAGTGATAAAGAGAATATCCGCATCATCTGTAAATGCCGTCGGATCGTCTGTCACAAGCTCCACACCCATCTCCCGCATATATTGGTTTGCCTTTTCTTCTGTTCCGTATGCGCCGACGAGCGTGACGTTTGGCATATATCCTTCCAGTAAGTCTCTGGCAATGCCTTTTGCATGAAAGTTTTCGGAGCCTAAAATGGCGGCCTTATACTGCTTCATACGTCTGCCCTCAATCAAAAGCGGCGAGCGAATGCCACAGCCGCATCCACCCATTTTGCCACCTCGCTGTCAATCATCAAGGGCTTGCCTTCAGCGGTCGCCTCGGTGGCAACTGCCATGCCGTGAGGCCCAAAGGGATAGACGTGTACCTCAAAAGGAATACGGTGTTCGCTGTATGCCAAAGCCGACTGCAAGGTGTTTTCCACAGGCACCCCCGCATCGCTTGCCGTATGCATGAAAAATGCAGGCACAGACTTTTCCGATACCTGTTTTTCCAGAGACATCAGCTCCATGAGCGCCGCATTGCCTCCGGTCACGTTTTTCATAGAGCCGTGGTGGGCAAATTTCTCCGCCAGCATCACGGGATAAATCAGCATCACCGCATTGGGACGAATCACATCGGAGGTGGTTTCTGCCAGCTCTGCAATTTCGGGACGGTGCCAGAGATTCCCCAGCATACCGCAAAGATGTCCGCCTGCGGAAAAGCCCACGGCAAAAACTCTGTCGGGGTTGATATGATAGCGCTCTGCATTTTCTTTGATATGCTTCATTGCCAAAGCGGCATCCAGCAAAGGATTAGGATAGGCGGCACGCTCCTTGACAGAGTAATGCAATACAAAGCAGTTAAAGTTTTGCGCGGTAAATGCCTGTACCACGGGCTCACCCTCTCTGGGAGACACAAACTCATACCCGCCCCCGGGAATCACCAGAAGAGCGTCGCAGAGAATTCTGCCTTGATGAAAACAATAGCATTCCAGATAAACGTCGGGGTTGTCTTCTCTGAGCATGATTTTTTCGTATATCATTTTCTGTCCTTCCTTGACAAACGTTTTTTGGCGTGTTACAATACAAATATGATAGAAATATCTATCCTTTTTAAGTATACCATACATTTAATAAAAATGCGAGGTTTTTATGAAAAATTTTTCCAGCCTTGGCGTCATGATTGACTGCTCCCGCAATGCGGTCATGCACCCTGACAGTATCCGTGCGTATATTGACATCCTTGCCAAAATGGGATACACCACTCTCCAGCTCTATACCGAAGACACCTACGAGGTGGAAGGCGAGCCTTATTTTGGCTATTTCAGAGGCAGATACGGTATAAACGAACTGAAAGCCCTGGACGAATATGCAAAAGGGAAGGGCATTGAGCTGATCCCCTGCATCCAGACCCTGGCCCATCTGGAAGGCATTTTCCATTGGCCCGAGTATTTTTCCATCAAAGACTGGGACAATATTATGATGATTGGGAATGACCGTACCTACCAACTCATTGAAAATATGTTCAAAAGCCTGCGCCAATGCTTCTCCACCTCTCAGATTCACCTGGGCATGGACGAAGCCTACATGGTGGGCCTTGGCCGTTACCGTGAAAAATTCGGCATCCGCGATCGCTTCACCGTCATGCTGGAGCATCTTAATCGCGTGTGCGAGCTGGCGGCAAAATACGGCTTTACCCCCATGCTCTGGAACGATATGTTCAATAACCTCCGTAAAACCAGCGAGATCAAAACCGAAGACATCAAAGACCTGATTCCCCAAAACGTCAGACTGGTCTATTGGGATTACTACCGCCAGGATGAAGAGGAATATCTCTGGCGCATCAAAGAAAACAAAGAAATCTGCGACAACCTGGTATTCGCAGGCGGCGCATGGACCTGGCACGGCATTACCCCACACAACGCCTTTTCCATCGGCGCAACTAAAGCCGCCTTCCGCGCCTGCGCCAAAGAAGGCATCCGCGACGCCTTTATCACCCTTTGGGGAGACGACGGCGGTGAATGCTCCCGCTATGCCGTACTGCCCTGCCTGGCTTGGGCGGCGGCATTGGCTGAAAACGAAAACGCCACCCTTGAGGACGTAAAAGCCCTGTTCCACCACGCCACGGGAGAAGACTACGACGACTTCCTCTCCCTCGATACCCCCAACCAAGTGGGCGTGGAAGGTCTGAACTTCAACAACCCCGCCAAATATCTGCTCTATGCAGACCCCTTTATGGGCTTTACCGATTATACCGTAAATTCGGACTATATCCCCCACTTTTCTGCCACCGCCAAAGCCATGGCAGAAGCCAAAGCCCGCAGTCCCCGTTTCGGTTACCTGTTTCATACCCAGGAAGCCCTCTGCGACCTGCTCACCGTCAAGGCTGACTTGGGCAAACGCACCCGCGAGGCCTACAAGGCAGGCAACAAAGAAGAGCTGCGCCGCCTGGCAGAGCAAGACTATCCCATGGCAATCGAAAAAGTGAAAGTCTTTGCCGATGCCTTTTATACCCAGTGGATGAAGGAAAACAAGCCCCACGGCTTTGATATACAGGATGTCCGCATGGGTGGGCTAAAAGAACGTCTTAGCCGCTGTGCCAACCGTCTGCTGCAGTATGCAAACGGAGAGGTGGCATCCATTCCCGAGCTGGAAGAAGAGATTCTACCCGCCAGCGGCCTGCCCGAGGGCAGATCCATCCATCTCAACTGCTGGGGCTTCAACGTCAGCCCCAACGTGCTTTGCCACCGTTGATTTTGCTTTTATAAAAACTGTTTGTTGTTTTTTACCGTTTCTTTTTTCTCATTTTTATCTCAAGTCACCCTAAATTTGAATAAAAAATCATTCAAACGATAAAAAAACTATACAAACACCAATAAAAACTATTGACTTTTGAATTTCCGTATGCTAAAATAGAATCAAGCATACAGAAAAGGAGTCTTTTTGGCTCTGCCTATAAACTGTAAGCGAGAGGTATCTTGTATGACGATTAGTTACAATAAGCTGTGGAAGCTTTTAATTGATAAGCGAATGAATAAGGGTGACTTGAGAAAAGCAACGCAAATGAGCCCCAACTCCCTGGCGAAACTGGGAAAAAACGAATCCGTTTCCCTGGACGTATTGGTGCGCATCTGCAAAGCGTTGGAATGTGACATCGGCGACATTATGGAAATCACCGCCGATCAGAACGACTAACAAAAAAGTCACCGAAGCCCACACGGCATTCGGTGACTTTTTTTGCCCCAAATTTCCTTCGTTTATGAAAGGACAGAAATGGACCTGCTGCAATATATAGAAAACAACCCCGCCGCCCTTGACGGGGAAACGTCTCTTCGCGCCCTGCTTTCGGATATTTTCCAAAATGACAGGGCAAAAGTGAATTTGCTGCTCACCGCCTATCGGGTGGGCATTTTGCGGGAAATGGAAAAAACCTTTCCTTTGCCCACAAATGAAAAAAACAGAATCATCAAAATTCTGGTAGAGCAATATTCCATTGTGGACAAACGCGCCGCATGGGCGGTGGATACATGGATGACCGCCATCACGGAAAAGGCGCTGCATGGCCTTGCCGCCTTCCGCCTGGCAAGAGAGCAGGAGCTCCTTCTTGCCTTGGAGCAAACGCAAGAAAAAGAAGACGCCACAGAAGAAGAAACTCTTCTCCCCGACGGAGAGCTGGCAGTCCGCGAGGATTTTGAAGACTACTATATCAACCCCACCCTCACCGAAGAAAAAGACCGCATCTATATCCCCTGCGGTGTAGGGAAGACCGACCGTGGCTTTTTTATCCGCGGCATCAAACGGACAGATATGTGCCAAAGCAAGGACGGAGACGTCTACGCCCTGGTCTATAACCTGCTGGTGCGAAAAACGGTGATGGAAAGCGAGGATATCCCCCGCTATATCAAAGAGAAAGCCACCGTCTACGCCACCGATTACCAACCCATTTTCCGCCTTGCCGTTTTGCTGCTGCAAATGATTCGTCATAACTATCTGCAAAAGGGCACCCTTATCCTGAACTATAAGGGCGACAAAGAGCCGCTGAAACGCGCCGTGGGGCTGATTTGCCATTATGCCGCCCTCTTCTGCCGCCTGATGCATATTCCTGCTGTGAAATTCTCCGTCACCCTTGACCCCAAAGGGCATCCCGTGTCTCTGAAAGGAGAAGAAGGTATTTGGATTGAGCCAAACACCTCCCTCCGCTCTCCCGCCCGTGAACTGTGGTACGGCAGAAAAATCTGCTACGCCTTCACAAAAGAAGACAGAGCCGACCTTGAAACGTTGCTGGGCGAAATATCCCCCTACGACAGCTTCATCGACGGTCAGTTTGACGCTCTTCGCAGTATGCTTTCCGCATCGGGTCACAGCATGACAATCATGCCGACGGGAAGCGGAAAGTCCCTCCTCTATTATCTGGCATCCTTTCTCCAGCCGCTCCCCCTCTTGGTGGTTGCCCCCACCGATATTCTCATCCGCGACCAGCTCCGCAACCTGAAAGCCACCCACCGCATCGACAATGTGGCGCATCTGACCCTTACCGAAGACAACAGCTTTGCGGATTTTTCCCTCCATGCCTCGCTGAATTACATCACTCCTATGACCCTGCAAAACCGTCATCTTCTGGTGAAATTCCGCTATATCAACGAAGGCACCGCGCGAAAGGAAGGGGATAGAGAACGCCGCCTCGCACCCGGCCCCCTTCTTGCCTATGTGGTACTGGACGAAATTCATTGCCTTTCCAACTGGGGACACGATTTTCGCCCCGAATACCGGATGCTTTCCAAATTCCTTGGCAAATATCTGGATAAAATCACCCTTTGGGGCTTTACCGCCACCGCCAACTATACCGTGGTGGAAGATATTGAACGCCAGCTCCGTATCCCCGAAGAAAACATTTTCTCCCCCATTTCTTTTGAGAGATACAACGTATCCTACGATTTCCGAAAGTGCAAGACCACAAAGGAAATGTATAAAGCGGTGGGAGACATTGCCGCCTCTCTGATTGCCCGCGGTCAGCGTACCGTCATTTTTACCAAAAACGATGACGTGTCCCGCAGAGTGGCAGACGTGGTGGGCTGGGAGGCAGACGTGCTGACCTCCGATGACCCCACCGCCTACCATCACTTTGTGGACGGTCTTTGCAAAGTCCTCGTGGCTGGCATGGAATTCGGGGTGGGCATCAACCTGCCCGAAGTGCATCACGTGATCCATTTCGGATTGCCTCTGTCCAAAAGCGAATACGTCCAGGAAATCGGCAGGGCAGGCCGTGGCAACGGACAAGCCTTTTCCTACGTGATCTTTTTGGAGCAGGAAGGCAATGCCCCAAAAGAACTGCTGGACAGAAGCACCAAAATCAGTGACATCCCCGCCTTTACCAAAGGGCTGAACAACGATTTTGCCCATATTTACCGCGCCCTTACCAATCACTGTCCCACAAAAGAAATACTCCGCGACCGTCTTCTGGCTTTTTACACCTCCCTTGCATCTGAAAACCGCGGTCTTTACCTGAAATCCTTTTCCTTTGACACCTTGGATGACGCCAAACAGCAGATGTTCATGCTCTATACCGTGGGCTATATCAACGATTGGTACGCCTACGGAGAAAGCAGAGCGGGGAAGGGGGTAGACGTGATGATCGACGTCTGCTCCACCGATACCGACGCCTATCGCAGAGACCCCCAAAAAATGCTCCTCCGCATGAAACGGCGTCTGCGCGACTATTTCGCATTTCTTGGCAACGACCGTGAGGGCATTGTGAAAACCGACCGCGCCAAAACGGGCGAAGAGGTCATCGGCGTGTTTGTGGAATGGTATTATGACAAATATCTCTACCGCCACAGCGAGTCCTTTTTAGACCTCTACGAGTTTATTTTACGCCATGAGCATAGCGACAACCACGCAGTCACCGCCGACATCAAGGACCATTTCACCCTCCCCTTCATCAAGCTGAAAAGCGACGAAGTCTATTATGGGGAAATGTCGCTATCCGAGATTGCCAACAAAGTCCAAACAGGCATTGATGCAGGCGCCCTTGCCAACATTGAGCGCATCAACAGCAACCGCTACTCCCATAAGCTGGACTTTCTTCTCTTCTGCGGCCGCCTGCTGACCAAAGGCATCTTTGAAGAGAGCCGTCTCCGTCGGGTACTGCAAAACACCCCCAAGCCCGACCACCCCACCGTCACAGGCGCGCTGTCGGGGCTCTACCCCCTTTGCCCCGTAGAAGGCAAGCTGGCAACCCTCCGTTTCCTTAAAGAAAAAGGAAACTCCCTTGGCATAGACTATGAAACCTTCCTTGCCACCGCCTATGCAAACGGCGCAAAGGACGCCATTTACTACGGCATTATGGCAAAGCAAGCTAACCGTCATTTTCAGCATCACAGGAGATAAATACAATGTTTTCAGACATCCAACAACTTGAAAAAGAAATTGCGCTTTTCAGAAAAAACGTCCTTGCCTCAAACGAGCTTCTCCAAGGCATTGAGGCGGTGGCGCAGGCGGTAAAAGAGCAAACGGAGCACCAGAAAATCGCCGCCTCCAAAATGGAGAAAACCGCAACGGAGCAAAGCGAGGAAATGCTGAGCCTCACATCCTCCACCGCCAAACGCCTGCTTGACCAATGCAAGGCCTACGCGGCAGAGCTGGAGTCCACCGTCTCCTCCGCCATCTCTCAGTCAAAAGAGCAAAATCTCTCCCTTCTGGCAGAAGCGGTGCAGAAATTAAATCGGGTGGGCGAGCGCTATATGGCGTCTCTTGAAGCCGTAAAGATGGCAACGGAAACTGCCCAAGGGCAGTATCTGGCGACCCTTTCTGAGACGGTTTCCACCCTGCGCTCTACGGAAGAAAAGCTCACCTCTACTTACGAAGCCTTTCTCCGTCGGCTGGGATCCACCAACGTGGACCAAATCTTTAAAACCTGTCAGGAAATGAAAAAATCCGTAGAGCTGAAGCTATGGATTCTCATAGGCGGCGTTGGTGTGACCGCCGTTTTGTCTCTTCTTTCTCTCATTTTTTAAGACGTATCAATGATTAAGGAGATTACAATGGAAGGATTATTAAAAGCAGGTGCAACGCTTACCTCTGAAAGCGGAAATGTCTACAAAATCGTCAGTCTGCTGGGCGCAGGCGGACAGGGCGAAGTTTACGAAGTCCAAGCCAACGGCAAGTCTTATGCCCTCAAATGGTATTTTAAGCAGATGGCAACCCCCTCGCAAAAAGCCATTTTGGACAATCTTATTGCCAAAGGCTCCCCCGACCCCTCTTTTCTCTGGCCGGAAGATCTGATCTTCACCTCTTGGGGAGAATCCTTTGGCTACATCATGCCCCTCCGCCCCAAAAACTACAAAAGCATCATCGACATGATGAAACGT
>JAZOBX010000288.1:0-2183 GCA_045596205.1 Eubacteriales bacterium
CTCTTTTTGGGGCTTTGTTTCTCTCGTTCTGTATAGAACCGGAGAGACAGCAAGACCAAGACGTTTTCCGAGTATCTCAGAAATAAGGGATAGCTGATTATAGCCTTTTTTTATCATTCGCTTCTTTGAAGCGGGGATATAGGTAATCTCATAACCCGATAGTTTCAGCCCGTGGAGTTTTACCGTTTGGTAGAGCTCCTCCGCCACAAACTCAGCGGGATAATACAGATGACTGTCTTTGATCGCATAAATGAGCTTATTGGTGATCAGATTCCGCTGATTTGGGCGGTAGGAAAACACTTTGTACAGATGGGTGGTATCATGCCGTTCTTTGCCTTTAATACCGCATTTGCATGCTTGTAAAGGTTGAAAGCAAATGCCGCATTGCCGCATCTTCTCTTCCTCATATAGCTTAAGGCATTCCGGGCAAAGTGCCCCAGGCTCTGCAAGTATAGCGTCGCAACCGACACACGCCGGCGGATAAAAGAAGTTGAGAAACCTTTCAAAGAAAGATTTTAGTTTATCTTTGATGCTCATGCTGGCTTGGAAAACAGGTTATTTTTTGGGGAAACTGTCTTTGAGACCGACAATTTTATTGAAGGTGTTGGGATACTTACTGTCTTTGACAAAGTAACCAATGCGAACGAATTGGAACTTTTCTTCGTCTTTGGCATCTGCAAGAGAAGGTTCAATCAAAGCTTCTGTGATTTCTTCAACGGAATCGGTATTGAGATAGTCACCGTATCCTTTGCCTTCGGGAATATCAGATACGTTCTCAATGGTAAAGAGATGAGAATAGAGCATGACTCTTGTTTTCAGGGCGTGAGGAGCGGAGAGCCAATGGATGGTTCCCTTCACTTTCCTGCCGTCAGCAGGCATACCGCAACCTGTTTCAAGGTCTGCCGTACAGTGGATTTCTTTCACGCTACCGTCATCGTTTTTCACAATTTCATTGCAACGAACGATATATGCACCCATCAGTCTGACTTCGCTGTCGGGCTTCATACGGAAGAACTTGGGGGGAGGTACTTCTGCAAAGTCGTCTGCATCAATGTAGATCTCTTTAGAGAAAGGCAACTGTCTGGTACCAAGTTCGGGGTATTGGGGATTATTGGGGAGAGAGAAGTATTCCACTTTATCTTCGGGATAGTTATCAATGACCACTTTGATGGGGTGGAGAATGGCAATTTTACGCAGAGCCGTTTGGTTTAGTTCTTCGCGAATGCAGTGCTCAAGCAGTTCATAGTCTACCACGCTGTACGCCTTTGCAACACCTGCACGGTCTACAAAGTCAAAGATAGCCGAGGGGGTGTAGCCTCTTCTGCGCAGACCTCGGAGAGTGGGCATTCTGGGGTCATCCCAACCGTCTACCAAGCCTGTTTCCACCAATTCGCGGAGATACCGTTTGCTCATAACGGTATGGGTAACGTTCAGGCGGGCAAATTCCCATTGATGAGGCTTTTTCTCAAAGCCAATTTCATTGATGACCCAATCGTAAAGAGGGCGATGGTTTTCAAACTCAAGGGAACAGAGAGAGTGGGTGATGCCTTCCAGAGCGTCCTGGATGGGATGCGCATAGTCATAAAGAGGATAAATGCACCATTTGTCACCTTGACGGTGGTGGGAGATATGAACAATACGGTAAATGGCAGGGTCGCGCATATTGATGTTGGGAGATGCCATATCAATCTTGGCACGAAGGGTTTTAGATCCATCGGGATACTTCCCTTCCTTCATCTCTTCAAACAAACGCAGATTTTCCTCGATAGAGCGGTTACGGTAAGGGCTTTCCTTACCGGGCTCTGTCAAAGTGCCGCGGTATGCACGCATTTCTTCGCTGGTCAGGTCGCAAACGTAGGCCTTTCCTTTTTTGATGAGCATGACGGCGTATTCATAGCACTTTTCAAAATAATCAGAGCCGTAATAAATGCCATCGGGATTGGCACCAAGCCAAATTAAGTCTTCACGAATCGCTTGCACGAAATCGTCGTTTTCTTTGACAGGGTTGGTATCGTCAAAGCGAAGGTTGAACAGACCGCCGTATTTTTTTGCGGTACCGTAGTTGATACGTATCGCTTTGGCAGAACCAATGTGCAAATAACCGTTGGGTTCAGGCGGAAAACGGGTATGCACACGCATTTCGGGGTTTTCTGCCAGATCACGGTCAATGATATCGTGAATAA
>JAZOBX010000289.1:0-2337 GCA_045596205.1 Eubacteriales bacterium
CTGTACAATGCTTTTACGGTGTTATATCATCCTTCCGGCAAAGCGGCAAGAGCTCCCTGACACAGAGCACGGTATTCTTCAACTGCGCTCTGGGGGAAAATGATCGCAGCCCGGCCGCCAAAGCCAGCCACCCAGCCCAAAAAATTGGGGGAGATGGAAACATTGACGGTCAGGGTGAAATGTGTGTTTCCGTCGGGAATGGGCATAATATCCTTGCCGAAGCGGTCCACCACCACACCGGCGAGGGCGTTGTCAAAGCGAAGCTTGACCCGCTGCCGTTTGCCCCGATACATGCCGAAGACTTCCTTGGAGTAGACGGCGGGGCTGAAATCTCTGGTTTCCTTGGTAAAGTTACGAGCCTCTCCGGTCAGGGAGATTTGTTCCATCTTGTCCACACGGTAGTGGGTCAGACCGTGGCGCTCGCTGTCTGCAATGAGATAATAGTTTTCGTCATCCCATAAAAGGGCATAAGGGCTGGCATGGTAAATCCGGGGACGGAAGTGCTTTTTCAAATCTACGTCCCAGTCAAAATAGCGAAAGGTGATTCTGCTGTTTTTGGCAATGGCCTCGTGGAGAACATCTACATTTTCAAAGCAGCTCTCATTTTCCTGTTTCAGCCGCCCCGCAAGGACGATCTCTCTGCGCAAAAGCTCCGCTTCATGGGAGCTTGAGAGAGCGGCCAGTTTTTTGATCAGCGCCATGGACTGCTTGGATGTCAGAAAACGGGAGGAAAGCACAGCGTCCACCAAGAGTTTCAGTTCAGAAAGTTCAAAATCCCGTTGAGCGACATAATACCCGCCGCTTTTTCCCCGCTTATGGTTGACTTCCATGCCATAGTCACCTAAGCTCCGTATGTCATCATAAAGACTTTTCCGCTCCGCATGGATTCCCTTGCTTTCCAAAAAATCAATGAGATCCTGTATGCTTGCAGGGTGCTTTTCGTCGGTATTTTCCCTCAGATAGTCCCGAAGATACAGGAGCTTTAGCTTTTGCCCTTCGCTTTTTGCCATCGTGATCGCCTCCTGAGATTACAATACCATAAACAGGACAGTAAAGGCAAGCGCTATTATGATTTCTGGACACTTGACGATTGACAAAGTTCGTGGTATTTTATAAGAAAACGATGTTTGGGAAAGGGGCACAGGGATGAAGCTGCACCGTAATGAAAAGTTCTTCAAATGGGGCCTGACGGCGTTTTTGGTATTTGTTGCCTGTGCCCTGTTCTGGATCGTATTTTCCAACCTGACAGGGTTTTACGATGTGGTCATGAAATTCTTCAGCATTATCTCTCCTTTGCTTTATGGCTGCGTTTTTGCTTACTTGATGAACCCGGTTATGGAGTGGACGAAGAAGCTTCTGAAGAAGTGGATTGATAAGAGGAAGAAACCGCTCAAGGAGCGAACTGCCGAACGCTTGGTCACGGGAGTCAGCGTAGCGACGGCGGTGCTGGTGTTTCTTGCAGCGCTGTATGCCTTTGCCGCACTGGTGGTGCCCAGCCTGATTGACAGTCTGGAGGACCTGCTTCAGCCGGAGAAGCTCCAGAGCTATTATAATACAGCCAATGCATGGCTGGATGGCGTGCTGACCAAGACGGGGTTGTACAGTTGGCTCGATGAGAACATGGACGAGCTTTTAAGCGGCGTTACGAATATGCTCAAGAGCATCAACTTCGGTTCTCTTTTCAGCAATGTGGCAAGCTCGGCTTACAGCGTTGTGGCCGGTGTATTTAATGCCGTTGTGGGTATTGTCGCGGCGATCTATATTCTCGTCTACAAAAAGCAGCTCTGCGCTCAGGCAAAGAAAATTACCGTGGCGGTATTCAACACGTCCCATGCGAACCGCATTTTTGAGGTTTCCCGCCGCACCAACCGTATTTTCGGCGGCTATGTCATTGGGAAAATATTGGATGCTTTCATTGTGGGCGTGGTGACCTATATCGCCCTGCTCATTATGAAAATGCCCTATGCGCCCCTGATTGCGGTTTTGGTGGGTGTGACCAATATCATCCCCTTCTTTGGCCCTTTCATCGGCGCTGTTCCCTCGGCGATTCTGCTGCTCATTGACAAGCCCATCAATGCCGTGTACTTCATCATTTTCATCATCGTTTTGCAGATGGTGGACGGTTATATCATTGAAAACCGCATTCTGGGTGAACGTCTGGGGATTTCCGATCTCTGGGTCTTGGCGGCTATTCTGATTTTTGGCGGTGTGTTCGGTTTTGGCGGCATGCTTTTGGGCGTTCCTGTCTTCGCGGTGATCTATTTCCTGATTTCCGATGCCGTCAACCGCCGTTTGGCCCGCAAGCGTCACCCCTTGAATACGGAGGGATATTATTCT
>JAZOBX010000290.1:0-2445 GCA_045596205.1 Eubacteriales bacterium
ATCTGTTCGAAGCCGACAACCGTATCGTGTCCTTCATCGTGCCCTGCTTTACCGCATTCTGCATGATTTTCGGCTTTGTCCGCGACTGGTTTTACACAAAGCGCAGAATCACCCGCTTCCTTGTGTCCTATATGCAATGCGTGGCGGTGGAAGACACTCCTGTGGCAGTGCGCAAAAAGCCCAGACGGGTCATGTCAACGGCGTGCCGCATCCGTCACCTGGCTGTGTGGTGGTTTTTCCTGTTTCCCGTGCAGATTTTCTGCCGCCTTATGTTCAATTTCCGCCCCACCAAGCGTACCGTTCACCCCAAACGCAATTTCGTGCTGATGGCAAACCACGTCACCGACTTTGATATGCTCTTTGCGGGGCTGTCCATTCGGAAACAAATGTATTTCGTCATGAGCGAGCATATGCTCCGCAAGGGCTTTGCCTCTAAACTGCTCAGCTTCGGCTTTGGCCCCATCGGCCGTTCCAAAGGCGGTAGCGCAGGCAGTACCGTGATGAATATGCTCCGTTATGCCCGCGAGGGATATAACGTTGCCATTTTCCCCGAGGGCTTTCGCACCATGACAGGCAGAAATATCCCGTTTTCTCCTGCCACAGGCTCTCTTGTAAAAAAAATGAAGATTGACCTGATCACCTATCGCATCAGAGGCAGCTACTACACCCAGCCCTGCTGGAGTCCTCACCGCAGAAAAGGGAAGATCTGGGGCGAGTTCGTGGGGCATTATACTGCCGACCAACTGGCAAAAATGACCGATGCGGAAGTAAACGAGCTGATTTACCGCGACATTTACGAGGATGCAGATGTTACCCAAGCCAAATACCGCATCCCCTACCGCTCCAAAAAAGGCCTGGCAGAGCATATTGAATACGCCCTTTGGGTCTGTCCCCTTTGCCACCGCATCGGCAAGATCCACAGCGAGGGAGACGAGTTTAGCTGTGAGTGTGGCGCAAAGGGACGCTTTACCCTTTATGCAGAGCTGGAAAGCAAGGATTTCCCCTACCGCACGATTGGTGAGTGGACCCGCTTCCAGGAAGACTTTATCGCAAAACTGGAAATTCAAAACGAAAACGAAGTGCTTTACGAAGCTGACGGACAGGATCTGGTGGAAATTGATGAGGTGCATCATGAGGACAAATGCCTTGTAAAAGACGGTCATTTTGTCCAAACCCCCACCTATTTTGCCGTAAACGATAGGGTATTCTACTATCGCGACCTGGCATTTTTTGACATTGTCCGCCGCGGTCAGCTTGTGTTCACCACCCATAGTGGCGAGTATTTCCATATCAAAGGCGAAGTACAGCTCTACGGTGTACTGGTGAAAATGCTCTATCAGCATTTTTCCCAAAAGTAAGCGCAATAATTTTTACTAAAAAACAAGATATATCTATTGCATTTTGGAAATCTCTGTGTTATAATACAAGTGCAACGTAATAATTTCTTCTTTAAGGAGTATGCTTTATGAAAAAATTGGCATTGTTTCTGGTCCTTGCAATGATGCTGACTCTGGTATTCAGCGTGACTGCTTTTGCCCAAGCCGCTGAAGAAGGCGGTGCAGAAGGCGGCGCTGAGAAAGTAAGCCTTGTCACAAAGGTTACCGAAAAAGTTCGCGGCTATGCAAAAGACATTAAAGACCAATTCTCTATTCTTAACAATTCCGTAAAAGATATGCTGGGTGAAAAGGCGCAGTATATCACTCTCGTTCTGGGCGTTCTGCTTCTTCTGGAATGCTTCTTCGGCTATAGACTGCTCGGGCTTCAAATGTTCCTCGCAGGCGCATACGTAGGTATGGCATCCGGCCTTCTCGGCTTTATCCATCTTACCGTAAACGCAGGCGTCAACGTACCCGGCGACTATGTGAAATGGGTCATCGCAGGTTTGTGCGCCGTTGTATTTGCATTGCTCTTCATGGCTCTGAAGAAAGCAGGCATCGTGATCTTTATTGGCGTATACGCCTTCATCGAGCTTGCGCAATACACCAACAACATCATCATCCAAGCCGCTATCACCGCTGTGATCGTGCTGCTCAGCGTATTCTTCTTTAAGTACATATTCATTCATGCCAGCTCCATCTACGGCGGCGTCAAGGGCGCTTTGCTTATCTTCGGCGCTCCCGTCGTTGCAGGCGTAGTAGACCTGAGCAAGTTCCTTGTGAACACTTCCAAAGCACCTGCCTTCTACGTAGGTCTGCTCATTGCATTCTTTGGCGTGTTCGTACAGCTCAAGCTGGCTAAGAGAAGAAGATTCTGATTTCATATCGTTCCGCTTGGAACAGACACCGTAGGGGCGTCGTGGATAGCCGAATGGCGGTCACGTTCGCCCCTACGGCATTATTTTGGCAATCTCTTGCAGTTGCCAATCTACTATATATAAAATAAGGAAGGGAAACTCCATGCAAATCACTTTTTTGGGAACGGGTGCCGCCGACTGGAAGGAAGAAG
>JAZOBX010000291.1:0-7489 GCA_045596205.1 Eubacteriales bacterium
GTCGGGGCGGTGGTGGTAGAAGATATCCACATAGTCCACGCCCATCCGTTTGAGACTCTGGTCCAGGCTGGCAATCAGATATTTGCGGCTACCGAAGTTGCCGTAAGGCCCTTGCCACATATCGTAACCCGCTTTGGTGGAAAGAATCAATTCGTCGCGGTAGGGCTTCCAGTCTCTCTGAAAGTGCAAACCAAAGTTCCGCTCTGCTTCCCCGTAGGGGGGGCCGTAGTTGTTGGCAAGGTCAAAATGGGTAATGCCCATGTCAAAAGCAGTGCGCAAAATATCCGCCTGGGTTTCAAAGGGCGTTACGTCTCCGAAATTATGCCAAAGCCCCAGGGAAATGGCAGGCAGCTTGATGCCGCTTCTCCCTGCACGTCTGTATTCCATATCCCGGTATCTGTTTTCATTTGCAATGTAGGTCACGGTGTTCCCTCCTTATGTATATACCCTTTCATTATAAATGATTTTTGCGCTGTTGTCAATGCCTGCGCAACGGCAGAAAGCGGTTTTGATATTTTGCCATATAATTTACCGCAAAAGCAAACCAAAATCCCCTATTTTTCGCATAACCCCACCAAAACAAAAAAAGAAACAGCAGTTCGCATGGATAAAGCGAGCTGCTGTTCTTTGGGATGCGGTCATGTATTTTTGCAAAAAGTTTCCGCTTATTTAAGACAGGTGACCAATTCTTCTTTGTCTTTGCGCTTTTTGGGGCGAAGGGTGTCGGCAGGATAACCTACTGTGACAAGCAACCGCACGTCTCCCTCCAGGGCGCAGAGCTTTTTCAGTTTGTCATTGTCAAACCAACCCAAGATGCAGGTGCCAAGCCCCCGGGCGGTGGCTTCTGCCGTCAGATAGGCGGTGAGAATGCCGATATCAATGGAGCGGTAATCGTTGTGTTTCAGTTTGGCACCTACCGCCGCCGTTCTGTTGTAGGGCTTTTCGCTGATGACCAGCACCACGGGGGCTTCGGTAGCAAAGCTGTTCATGCCCATGCCTTGGGCGCATTTCCCTGCCGCTTTGGCTTTCTCCCCTGTACAAACGGTAATGTGATAGGGCTGGCTGTTGCAGGCAGAGGGGGAAAGGATGCCGCTCTCTAAAATGGCGTCTATCTTTTCCTGCTCCACGGCGCGGGTTGCGTCATATTTTCTGCAAGAGTAACGGGACTCTGCGATTTCTCTGAAATTCATATTTCACCTCACAAGAGATTTATCAAATGCCATACGGTCACCGCCGCCTTGCACAACGGTACCGCAATAGGTATAGCCGTTGCGCTCCAGTACCCGTTGCATCCGTTTGTTTTGTCCGTCGGTGTCGATGCGCAGGGTAGCGATGCCTTTGGCCTTGCAAATGGCTTCTGCCAGGGAAAAAGCCCTGTCCACCGCACCGGTCCCCCGATATGCCTTGGCGCACGCCATGCGGTGAATCACCCCATAGGGCTCGGGAAAATGCCACTCGCCCTTAATTTCGGGATAGGCGGGGTCTCCCTCAAAGCCAAGATAGAGATACGCCGCCACCTCGCCGTCTGCGAGAAGCACGTAGCCCACGCCCTTTTGGATATCCTCTTCTATGGCAGACACGGGAGGATAGCCGTCGGGCCATTGCACAAAGCCCTGCTCCCTCTGGTATTCTCTGCCGCCGTTTAAGATCTCCATAATTTGGGGAATTTGCTCTGTTTTTGCGGGAAGTAAAATGTGCATACTGTCTCCTATATTTCTAAAAAGGGGTTGCCGCAAATGATTTGCGACAACCCTTCAGAGAGGGCAAACGGATTTGGTGCAAAAATGCACAAATACAGAAGCCCCAATTAATAGTTTTCTGCGTGGATTTCAAAATAGCTCTGCGGATGGGCGCAGGTGGGGCACATTTGAGGCGCTTTGGTGCCGACCACGATATGACCGCAGTTGCGGCATTCCCACACCTTCACTTCGCTCTTGGCAAAGACTTCTGCCATTTCGATGTTGTGAAGCAGGGCGCGGTATCTTTCCTCATGGTGCTTTTCAATGGCGGCAACCAAACGGAATTTTGCTGCCAGCTCGTGGAAACCTTCTTCATCTGCGGTACGGGCAAAGCCTTCGTACATATCGGTCCATTCATAGTTTTCGGCTTCAGCGGCGGCTTCCAGGGTGGCGGCGGTGGCGCCAATGCCTTGCAGTTCTTTCAGCCACAGCTTGGCGTGTTCTTTTTCGTTTTCAGCGGTCTTCAGAAACAAAGCAGAAATCTGTTCGTAGCCTTCTTTTTTGGCAACGGAAGCAAAATAGGTGTATTTGTTTCTTGCTTGGGATTCGCCTGCGAATGCGGCTTCCAGGTTCTTTTCAGTCTGAGTACCTGCGTATTTGTGTGCCATAGTTAAGTCTCCTTTGTATGTATGTTTTTTATAAAGTTTCTAAAAAAGCGGCGGCTTCATCTCTTGACGAGAAAATAAGGATGTGTTTTTCCGCCTTGTAGCGCTCTATGACGCTTTGAATTTGGGGCAAACGCTCCTTGGGAAACGCCAGAATCCAGTCTCTGAACTCGGGATCAAATTCTTCCTCGATCCAAGGCATATCGGGGCGCACCTTTCCCACGCGGGAGGCTACCCCCGCAAGACAGACCTCCATAGGATAATCGAGAAAAACAATGGTGTCGCAGGCCCCGGCGCGCATCTCCAGGGTGCGGCTGAAATCCCCGTCAATGATCCACTGCGGACGGGCAAGCCAATCTCTCAGCTGCTCGTCAAACTCTTCTCTTGTAATATGGGATTTATCCGCCCTATGCCAGATCAGATCCAGATGACAAAGGGGCAAACCTGTTTTCTCTGCCAAGGCGCGGGCAAAGGTGCTTTTCCCTGCTCCCGAGCATCCGATCACAATGATTTTTTGTCCAATCATTTTGCTTTCCCCTTTCGTTTTTTTATTGTATCATCTTTTTTTGCAAGTTTCAACTATTTTTTGTGAATTTTTCTTGGCGTTTTCCCTTTTCTGTGTTATACTACAACAAAACAGCAGAAAGGAGTTTGCATATGGCCTATTACGTACTGTCCGACCCCCACGGTTGCTTTGAGCAGACCTTTCACGCCCTCACCGAAAAAGGCTTCTTTTCTGCAAAGGAAAACAAAATTATTCTTTGCGGAGACCTGCTTGACCGCGGGAAAGAAGCGGTGCTCATGTCGGAATTTTTCGCGGACCTTTATCAAAACGGACAACTGATTTTTGTGTACGGCAACCACGAAATTCTGTTTCTTTCCATGCTCCAGTCTATTGCCAAAGGGGGCGTGTATGAGATTGCCTCGGGTATGTCCCACCATTACAGAAACGGCACTTGGGATACGGCGCTCCAGCTGTCGGGCATGACCGCAAACGAAGCCGTAAATGCCCCTCTTGCATTGGTGCAAAAGGTGATGCAAACGCCCTTTTATCAGGTACTGCTGAAGCATGGCGTGGATTACTACGAAACGGAGCGCTATATTTTCGTCCACGGCTATATCCCCTGTACAAAGGTAGAAGACGTCTATCCCCCCACCTACAAATACAATCCCCATTGGCGGGATGCCTCCCCCCTCGAATGGGATAATGCCCGTTGGCTCAACGGCATGGAAATGGCAGGGGTGCATCACATCACCGAAGAGGGCAAAACCATCGTCTGCGGCCACTTCCACGCCAACTACGGCCACTCGTTTTTGGACAGAAAATGCCCCCAATACGGCAGTGACGCCATCTACACCACCTACCGCCGCGAAGGGATCATTGCCCTTGACGGCGCCACCCCCACCACGGGCATTGTGAATATCTTGGTGCTGGAAGAAGACGAGCTGTAATACATAGCACCAACACCGAATGCATCGCATGAAATGGCAATCTTTACATCATGAACGCAAGGACCTCAATGCTTCTTTTTTCTCAACCACCAATGCAAATAAATAGCGGAACAGCCTCGCTGTTCCGCTTTTTTATGCAAAGCCACATCCGGTAGCAAAAGCAGGTAGAAATGGGGAAGGTGAATTTTACACCTTAACCGAGGCATACGCAAACGGCTATATCACTCCCGACGAACTGAAAGAAATTGCCGAAAAACACGTACACTTTTGATACTCAATCATCAAAGCAATAAACAGCAAAAGGAAGATGCAGAGCAAATCTATATCTTCCTTTTTGTTTACGGTGATGTATATTTTATGACCATCACTACTTTTTTGTCCAAACATCTTAAAGAAAAATGTGCTATACTATAACGCGGAGTGCTATATGAAAGACGAAATCTTTGAAGAATATTCAAGAGAAAAAGAGCCCACTATATCATTTTGAATTAAGTATGGAAAAAGCCCAGAGCATCACTCTCGCAGGGATCACCTTCAATGCGCAGGATATAGATCACATATTCAATATCATTCAAAGGGGTGATAGAGAATGATTGATCATATTTACGAAATGATTGAAGAGATGTGCGAGGAGCTGGAGGGTGCAGAGGAGTACGCCCACCGTGCTATGGCTTGTAAAGACCCTTCCAAGAAGGCTATATACATGGACATGGCTAACGATGAGCTGCACCACTTTGAAAAAATTGGCGATATGCTCATGTCCAACTTCCATATGGGCGAAGAGCTGAAGCAATATATAGTCATGAAACACGGTGCAATGCTGAAAAAATACGCCTATATCAAGTACCTTGTTGCCCAATAAAAACAGGGGCATCCAAAATCAAGATGTCCCTTTTTCTTTGCATAAATCAATTAACTTCTCTAAATTTTTTGCCGCCTTTTTTCGTGTGCGTAGATGATAATACGATATCCATTTTTTTATTAGCATTTTCATTAGCAATTCATTAGCAATCAATATGGAGAAAACCGGGGAAAACTTGGGAAACTTGGTATGGTGAAAAGAAAGAAAAAACGCCCGAAACGCACACCACAAAAAAAGAGAGGGACGAGCCCTCTCTCTATTAAAATCACGGCGCAAGCCGTGTATGGAATCCGCAACTTGTTGCGGCATGGAATTGATTACAAAGCAATCGTATGGAATCAAGCCGCAGAAAATGCACCTTTGGTGATGCCATACGCCTACGGCGATTCCATGCACGCTGACGCGTGATTCCATACCAAGCCTGCGGCTTGAATAAAAAACGGCAAATTTCTGTAGAAATTTGCCGTTTTTTGGTGCGGGTAACAGGACTTGATTCGCGCCGCGAACTGCGCGGCTTGGTCGTTCGCGGCTCTGACAGTCCACTGGACTGTCATTCACTACCGCTCCTACTTCAAGTCCTGTTCCTTTTGAAAAAAGAAAAAGGGGAAGATGAACTTCCCCTTTCCCTTTTTGGTGCGGGTAACAGGACTTGAACCTGCACAGCCTTGCGACCATAAGAACCTGAATCTTACGCGTCTGCCAATTCCGCCATACCCGCATGTTTTTGATGCCCGAATATGATACCACAAGGCAGCGGGTTTGTCAAGCGAAAAAATCAAATATCCGAGGATTTGTTGGAAGGCACAGAACTCTTGCGGATCTTTTTCTGCGCGTACATGCGGGCATCGGCCTCGCACAGGGCATCGGTGAAGCTGTTGCCTTCGGAAAGCTTGCTGTAGCCGAAGGAAAAACCCAGCGGGACAGCAGTGCCGGGCTCCAGATCCGCGGTGCTGTGAGACTGGAGATATTTCAGGGTGTTGATGATATCAAGCAGGGCGTGCTCACTCTCAAAGCCGTAGAGCAGGAGAATGAATTCGTCGCCGCCTTGCCTTGCGGCAATGTAATGCTCGCGGGGAAGGGCGTGGAAAAGCCCGGCAATGGCCTTCAGATACTTATCGCCCTTATCGTGGCCGTAGCGGTCATTGACTTCTTTAAGACCGTCGGCATCGATCATGACCAGTGCACCGTGACCGAGACGGGAGGACACGGCGCAAATGGCGTTGACCTGGGACTCAAAGGCGCGGCGGTTGTACAGACCGGTGAGCAGATCGGTATCGCGCTCGGCCTCGATACGGCGGCGGCTGCGGATCTCGTCGGTCATATCCTTGATGATGCCGAAAGTCTCGCCGGGGTTGGTATGCTCATCAATAACGATATAACGGTCTCCGGGAACGGCGCAGATTTCACTTCCGTTGGTGAGCGTGTTTTTCTGAAGCTCTGCAAGGTGAGCGCGGAAGGCGGCCTGATCCGAACGGAGGAGGCGGGTCGCCTCGGGGCTGAGGTTGAGAAGCTGTGGAACAAAGTCGGTAAAGCGGACACCTTTCATCTTTTCGGAGTATTCGTAAACGCCGATGCGGAGATTGGTGCGGTTAAGGACATAGGAGAGACGGTCGGTGTCAGCCAGCAGCCGCAGGATCATGTGATTGATATGGGTGGAAAGATCGGTGAATTCAAGACAGGTATTGACGTTCATCCGCTCGTCCAGATTGCCGTCGGCGATGAGCTGCAGCTTATCGTTGATGCGGTGGATGGTTTTGATGACGTATCTGTTCAGGAAGGCTGAGATGGCGAAAATGGTGCAGATAAAGATAACGACGAGGATGAGGCCGAGCTCCAGAATTTTGAGCTGCAGATCGCCGTACAATGTGTCTGCGGAGACGATGCGCGCCATCAGCTGGCCGTCATATTCCGTAAAGACACAGAAAGAACGGACACCGGCCACAACGGCATGGAAGCCGGAACCGTCGGTCTTGATACGCTCGGGCCGGATGCCGATATCCTGAATGTTTTTGCCGATGTGGGCGGGAATACTGGCACCGATGATCTCGCCGTCAGTCTCCACGGCGTACAGGCTGACACCGGCGGTGCCGCCAAGGAGGGCGAAGACACTGGAAAGATCGTTTTTCTCGGTCAGGGCGGTGATGTGATGAGACTCCATGCCCACCTGCACGATATACGTTCCGTCTTCATTCCAGAGGGCGGAATACTGGATGAGATGCCCCGCGGCGGTGTTGGGGGTGGATTCCTGACAAAGCGTCAGATTCTTGTCGGTGAGCATGGGCTTAAAGAAGGAGATCTGCTCACCGGAGTCCATGGTGTAGCCGAAGTATTCGGGGTTGGTACCGGCGTAAATGCGGCCGGAGGGGTCAAAGAGGTGGATCTCATCCACCTGTACGGTATGGGCAAGGTTGCGGAGCCCGGCAACATCGGAGATAAGTTCCGGGTGGTCGTCCAGAATATATGCAACGGTTTCGGCCTTGTGGAGATTGCTGTCATAAAAAGACTCCAGATGCTCGGCGACCTCCGTCTCATTCTGTGCGAGGAGCTGCTGGATCTGGGCGAATCGGATCGCTGCCTGATTGCAGGCTGCCTGCTGCTCCGTCAGAAACTGAACACTCAGGGTCAGCATGAGCACGACGATAAACATTACGGCGGAGATGAGCGCCAGCCGTTTTAATATGAGGGAACGAAGGGTTTTCATGGAAGAGACCTCCGAGGGGGAATAAAAATCATATGAGAGAAAGCAGGCGGTGCACGTGAGGCCAGGCGTCGTCGGCATAGAAGCGGTGACCGCCGTTGCCGGGGATCAGTACGCAGCGATCGGGCATGCC
>JAZOBX010000292.1:0-6580 GCA_045596205.1 Eubacteriales bacterium
GGGCGAGGAGCTGACACCCGCCAACGCCAAGCACCACACCCGCTTCCATCCCCGCTGCGGTACTTCCTTTATGTTCGTGATGATTCTGCTGGGCATTTTCGTCAGCGTGATTCTGAACGCTTGCTTGCCTGACCTGAAGAGCTGGGCGTACAGCTTACTGAAATTGGCGGTATTGCCTTTGGTGATGGGTCTGGGCTTTGAATTTATTATGTTTGCGGGCAAGCACGATAACTTTTTGGTGCGCGCTCTGTCTGCGCCCGGCCTCTGGATGCAACGCATCACCACCAAAGAGCCCGACGAGCAGATGCTGGAGGTTGCCATTACCGCGCTGAAATGCGCTATGCCCGAGGTGTTCCCCGATTTTGATCCTGCCACCTACGACCGCTCGCCCAAACCTGCAGAGCAAGAGAATGAGGCAGAAGGCACAGATGCTTCTCAAGAGGACGGAGTGTCGGAAGCGGACGCAGTCCAAGAGGCGTCCGCAGAGGAAATCCAAGAAAGCACATCTGAAGATGAAAAGGTCTAAGGTTATCCGCCGACTCAAAGCCATTGGAGTAGAGTCTCCCGAAGCGGAAGCCGGAATGCTGTTTGACGCGCTGGGTAAAAGCGATCTGCCCGTATATGCTGACGGCGAATTAGATATTGATGAAGCCAAGCTGGAAGATGTTTTTCACCGCCGCGCGGCGGGAGAGCCCATGCAGTATATTTTGGGTGTAGCGTGGTTCTGGCGGGAGTGCTATGAAGTCTCACCCGACTGCCTCATTCCCCGCCCCGACACGGAGCATCTGGTGGAGTATGCCATACGGCATTTGCCAAAGGGCGCGCGCTTCCTGGATATGTGTACGGGAAGCGGTTGCGTGGCCATCTCGATTTTAGCCAGTCGGCCCGACCTGACGGCGGTGGCAGTAGACAACAGCCCAAAGGCGCTGGACATTGCCCGACGGAATGCCCTGCGCAATCACGTGGCAGAGAGAGTGACCTTTCTTTTGGCGGATGCGTTCAGCTATCTGCCAGACCAACCCTTTGACGGCTTTTTCTCCAACCCGCCCTATATTGAAAAGCGGGTGATCCCCACTCTTGCGCAAGAAGTGTTGCATGAGCCCCTCTCCGCCCTGGACGGCGGACAAGACGGGCTGGATTTTTACCGTTATTTTTGCAAGCATTTATCCTATTATATATATAAGGAAGGAATTTGCGCCTTTGAGATCGGTTACGACCAAGGCCAAGCCCTCCAAGCCCTCGCCCGTGAGAGCGGACTCTCCTGCCATATTCTGAAAGACTACGGCGGATGCGACCGTGTGGCGGCGGTGGGATTTTTGGAGTAAGTTCCCTTCTTTGCTCCTTTGCATATACTAAATAAAGGCGCCTACCCGAAAGCGACAGGTTTTTCCCTTTGGCTGTGGTAGGGTGTCAAAACCTTATGCAAGGGAGGTCAATGTGAAAAAGACAACTGTTATCCTGCTCTTTGGAGGCCCAGGGGAGGAGCATGATATTTCTCTTCTTTCGGCGGAGGCGGTGTTAGACGCCTTTACCCAAACCCCGTTTACCGTTTATCCCGTGGGCATTACCAAAGAAGGCACGCCCTATTATTACCGGGGGCCCTTTAACCGCATTGCGGGGGGCGAGTGGGAAAAAGACCGAGAGATGCTTTCCCCCGTTCGGTTTTCCCAAGGATGGGTCAGCATCAAAGGGCAAAAGGCGTTTTTGCCCGACGCGGTGTTTCCCATGCTCCACGGCGCCCACGGAGAAGACGGACGGCTCCAGGGGATGCTGGAATGCCTGGGCCTGCCCTACGTGGGATGCGGATGCCTTTGCTCCGCCCTTTGTATGCACAAGCATTTTGCCAAGCTGCAATTTGCGCAAAGCGGCATTCCCACCGCCAGATGGATGCGGATTTTTCCCCATGACCTATCCCGCATAAAAAACCTGTACCAAAGCATAGAATCTGCTTTTGGCGGTTATTCTCTTTTTATCAAGCCTGCCACGGGCGGCAGCTCCGTGGGCGCCTCTGCCATCGCAGAACAGCGGGAGATACTTCCTGCGCTTGAAAAGGCGTTTCGCTTTGGCAAAGAGGTTTTGATAGAAGAGCGCGTGTTTGGCACAGAGTGTGAAGTGGGGGTGCTGTGTGACTACGAAACGGTGGTCACAGAACCTGCATCGGTATCCACTCACCGTCCCTTTTACGATTACCAAGCCAAATATCAAGAAACGGACACCCGTCTGCTGGTGCCTGCGCCCCTGCCAAAAGAGGTGGCAGAGCAAATGCAGAGGTATGCGAAAACCGCGTTTTTCGCTTTGGGCTGTCGGCATCTTGCCCGCTTTGATTTCTTTTACACCAAGGACGGGAAAGTATTGCTTAGCGAAGTCAACACCATGCCCGGTATGACGGAGCGGAGTCTCTATCCTGCCATGATGCAGCATTCCGGCATCCCCTTCCCCCTTTTGCTCAAACGCTTGGTGGAGGCGGCAGAGAGATGATCGGCATACTGGACAGCGGTTTAGGTGGGCTTTCCACCCTCTCCGCGCTGCGTAAGCTCTCCCCCAAGGCAGACCTGCTCTTTTTGGCAGACCAGGCCCACGCCCCCTACGGAGAGCGAAGCGAAGAAGAGCTCATAGACTATTTTAAACAGGCACTTGCATTTTTTATAAAAAAGAAAGTGACCGCCTTGCTTTTGGCTTGCGGCACCCTTTCTTCGGTGGCCTTGCCCCGCCTGCAAACGCCGCCTCCGTTCCCCATATTTGAAGCGACTTCCCCTGCGGTGGACACCGCCGCCCGTCTCTCTAAAAAGAGCGTGACGGTTCTTGCCACCACCGCCAGCATCCGCTCGGGCGTATATGCCAGAATGCTGAAGGCCCGCGGTGTGGAGGAAGTGACACAGATGGCTTGTCCCCTGTTCGTGCCTGTTTTAGAAGAGGGCTGCAGGGGAGACGGCGAGGTGGCAAGGGCGGTGGTCAGGCACACCCTCTCGCATATGCATAAAGCACCGTCTGCGGTGGTACTATTGGGATGCACCCATTACGGGTTTCTTTCCCCCGCCATCAAGGACGAGTGGCAAAAGGTCTCTTTAGTGGACAGCGGCACAAGCCTTGCCCACTATGCGCTGACCTGTCTCCCTCATGAAGAGGGACAAGGGCGCACCCTGCTTTATACCACGGGCGCGCCGAACACATTTTTAAAAAAAGCATCCGCTTTGCTCTCCCTACCCCATCTGACCGTATACGGCGTCCCGGGGCGGTAGCAAGCAGGATTAAAAAGTAAAGGTAGAGTATGGCAAATTACAGAAAAGGAAGAATCAACGACGCGGTGGCACAGGAGCTTGCCATTGCGGTACGCGAGCTCACCGACCCTCGCATTGCAGACAGTCTGGTGAGCATTACCCGCGCAGAGGTGGCACCTGACCTGAAAATCGCAAAGGTGTATTTCTCCTGCATCGGAGAGGAAAAAGAAGTGCAAAAAGCGCTGAAAGGCGCGGTGGGGGCTCTGCGCCACGCATTGGCGGTGCGCCTCAACTTGCGCATTACCCCCGACCTGCTGTTCGTACACGACAGGTCGCTGGAGCATGGGGCAAGAATTGCGGAGCTGCTGGAGCAGATTCACGCCAAGGACAAGCCCGAACCCAAAGAAGAAAACAATAACTGACATAAACAGGAGACAGACAAAATGGCAGACTATTTGCAAAACTGTGACAAACGCACATGCTACTGTGCGGAACTGACCAAAGAACAAATCGGCGAAAGAGTATGCGTGATGGGTTGGGTACAAAAGCAACGCAACCTGGGCGCGCTGATCTTCATCGACCTGCGCGACCGCTCGGGCATTATCCAGCTTTCCTTTGACGAACAGACCAACCCCGACATTTTCCGTATGGCATACGGCATCCGCTCGGAGTTCGTGCTTTGCGCCAAGGGGGTGGTACGCTCCCGCGGTGAGGCGGCGATCAATCGCAACCTGCCCACAGGCGAAATCGAAGTGGCGGTGGACGAGCTGAAGATTCTGTCCGTTTCCCAGACCCCTCCTTTTGAAATCGTGGAAAACAGCCCCGTGCGCCCCGACGTGCGCCTCCGCTACCGTTTTCTCGACCTGCGCCGTCCCGATATGCAGCAGAACATTATCAACCGCTCCAAAATCACCAAGCTGGCAAGAGATTACTATGCCGATGCAGGGTTTATTGACATTGAGACACCCAACCTGATCAAGCCCACTCCCGAAGGCGCAAGAGACTATCTGGTGCCCAGCCGTGTGCATCCCGGGAAGTTCTACGCCCTGCCTCAGTCTCCTCAGCTCTATAAGCAGCTGCTGATGCTCTCGGGCTTTGACCGTTACTTCCAGATCGCCCGTTGCTACCGCGACGAGGACCTGCGCGCTGACCGTCAGCCTGAATTTACCCAGATCGACACCGAAATGTCCTTTGTGATGCAGGACGATGTAATTTCCATGCACGAGGGCTTTATCAAATACCTGATGCGTGAGTTCCATCACATCGACATGAAGGAAGACTTCATCCGTATGCCCTATCAGGAAGCCATGGACCGCTTCGGCTCGGACAAGCCCGACATCCGTTTCGGCTTTGAACTGCAGAATCTGTCTGCCATTCTGGCAAATACGGGCTTCCGCGTGTTTGCGGATGCCATCGCAAACGGCGGTTCCGTTCGCGCCATCAATGTCAAGGGCGGCGCCAAATTCTCCCGCAAGGAAATTGACAGTCTGACCGACGTGGCAAAAACCTACCGCGCCAAGGGTATGGCATGGCTCAAGCAAAACGATGCAGGCGAGGTGTCTTCTTCCTACGCCAAGTTCCTTTCCGACGAAGAAAACAAAGCCATCGCAGAATTTATGGGCGTGGAAAACGGCGACCTTGTGCTGATAATTGCAGATAAAAACGCTGTGGTTTACGATGCGCTGGGTGCTCTCCGTATTGAATGCGCCAAACGTCTGGGTCTCCTTGATCCCATGGACTTCAAGTTCCTGTGGGTCACCGAATTCCCTCTCCTTGAATATGACGAAGAAGACGGCCGCTTCTACGCCAAGCACCATCCCTTCACCGCTCCTATGGACGAGGATATTCAGTATCTGGACAGCGACCCCGGCAGAGTCCGCGCCAAGGCCTACGATATCGTGCTCAACGGCACCGAGCTGGGCGGCGGCTCTATCCGTATCCATGACGGTGACCTGCAAGCCCATATGTTCAAGGTGCTGGGGCTGACCGAAGAAGAAGCCGACGAAAAATTCGGGTTCCTCCTGGAGGCCTTCAAATACGGCGTGCCTCCCCACGGCGGCCTGGCATTCGGTCTGGACAGACTGGTTGCCCTGTGCCTGGGCTATGAGGATATCCGCGACGTCATTGCCTTCCCCAAGGTACAAAACGCCAGCGAGCTGATGACCGGCGCGCCTGCCAGAACCGACGACAAGGCACTGCAGGAGCTGTCCATTGCCCTTTGCGGCGAAGCTTTGACAGAATAATGGACTGCATCAGAGTCGGGACCTTGGCAGACCTGCCCGCCCTTGTGGCGCTGGAGCAGGTATGCTTCCCCGCAGACAGGTGGGGAGAGGCAGGCATTCTCTCTCATCTGCAAAGCCCCGTCTGCGCTACCCTGCTCTATCTGATAGAGGAACAGGTGGTGGGGGCGTTGCTCACCCAGAATATTCATCCTGAATTTGAAGTCCTGCGCATTTCCACCCACCCCGCCAACAGACAGCAGGGGGTGGCAAAGGCGTTACTCTCCGCCCATACGGAGGCAGTACGGCGGCAGGGCTATACCAAAGGGTTTTTGGAGGTGCGGGAAAGCAATACCCCCGCCAGAACCTTTTACCAAAATGCCGGCTATCTTCCCACGGGACGGCGGAAGCACTATTACCAAAACCCCGTGGAGGATGCCATTTTAATGGAGATCTTATTAGCACAATGATTGTTTTAGGCATAGAAAGTTCCTGTGACGAAACCGCCGCCGCCGTTTTGCAGGTGGACGAAGAGGGGCAAATGCACGCCCTTTCCAACGTGGTCAACAGCCAAATCGACATCCACCGTCTCTACGGCGGCGTGGTGCCTGAAATTGCCAGCCGCGCCCATATCGAGTCCATTTCTCCCGTGGTGGAGACGGCGCTGAGCGAGGCAAAGGTGACCCCAAAAGACCTGTCCCTTGTGGCGGTAACGGCAAACCCGGGGCTGATTGGCGCTCTTCTTGTGGGCGTGAATTTCGCCAAGTCCTTTGCTTTTGCCAACCGTTTGCCTTTGGTGGCGGTCAACCACATGAAAGCCCATATTGCAGGGGCGTATGTGGAGAGCGTGTTTGACAGAGCGCCAAAGCCTCCCTTTCTGGCGTTGGCGGTATCCGGCGGGCATACCTCTCTTTATCTGGTAAAAAGCTATACCGACTATGAAGAAATCGGCGCCACCCGCGACGATGCCATTGGCGAATCCTTTGACAAGGTAGGGCGGCTCATCGGCTTGCCTTACCCTGCGGGCGCGGCCTTTGACAAGCTGGCAAAAGAAAGCTTTGCCATCCTTTCCCCCCCGGCCCCCCCCCCCTCCTGGTCTCCCCCAAACCCAAACCCCCCGAACCCCCCCCCCCCAACCCCCCC
>JAZOBX010000293.1:0-6843 GCA_045596205.1 Eubacteriales bacterium
TGGGACTACAGCGCCGAGGACTACCCCACCACCATGGCATTCCTGCGCCAGGCAAGAGAAATGAACGTGCCCATCGGTGAACTCATCACCCACCGTTTCCCCCTTGACAAGCTCAACGAAGCCATGGAAACCAATATTTCCCAACAAGGCATTAAGATCTGCTATATTGCCGACTAACCCCAAAGGAGAGGTGTATGAAAGCACTTGGCATGATTGAGGTGTACGGCTTCACAACTGCCATCGTTGTGGCAGATAAGGTGGCAAAAACCGCCGACGTCAAGCTGATTGCCATCGACAAAAACAAGCCTGCAAACGGCGACAGCGCCCGCGTACCGCTGGTGATGATCGTTAAGTTTGAAGGCACAGCCGACGCTGTGAAATCTGCGCTGGAAGCAGGGGTGGCTGAGGCAAAGAAAAGAGATCTCTTTATCGTGGCAAAGGTCAATGCAGGGTTTTCGGAGGAGGCCGAATGGTTTTCTCATCTGTCTGCCCTTGGCAAAGACAAACTCCGTGCGCCCAAAACTCAAAATCATTAAAGCAAATCAAAACAAATAAAAATAAAACAACATAAAAAGGAGAACACAAACAATGAAAGAAGCACTCGGAATGGTAGAAACCAGAGGTCTGGTTGCCGCAATTGAAGCAGCAGATGCAATGGTAAAGGCAGCAAACGTTATCCTTATCGGTAGCGAAAAGATCGGCTCAGGTCTGGTCAGCGTCATGGTACGCGGCGACGTTGGCGCAGTGAAGGCTGCTGTAGAAGCAGGCGGCGCTGCAGCGCAGTCTCTTGGCGAAGTTGTGGCTACCCACGTGATTCCCCGTCCCCATGCTGACGTGGAAAAAATCCTGCCCCAGCTGAAATAATTTCCCATGGAAAAGGCCATAGCTCTCTTGGAGGTGCAGGCGAATGTGGCCGCTATCACAGGTCTTGATGCCATGCTGAAGGCCGCAGACGTCCGTTTGATTCATATTGAACGGCGTCTGGGCGGTCGGCTGGTGACCGTGGTGGTAGAAGGTGACGTCTCTGCCGCGAAAGCCGCGGCGGAAGCAGGCGCTGTGGCGGCGGCAGAGGTAGGAAACGTCAAGCTCTGCGAAGTCATTCCTCGCCCGCACCCCGACGTTATGCGTTTTCTCAAAACCGACGAGGTTTTTTGAAATACAAAAGAATACCCAAATATCAAATACTTACACTAAAAGGGAGGAACACACATGGAAGCACTCGGTATGGTTGAAACCAGAGGTCTGGTTGCCGCAATTGAAGCCGCTGATGCAATGGTAAAAGCCGCAAACGTTGTCCTGATCGGCAGCGAAAAGATCGGCTCCGGCCTGGTCAGCGTTATGGTTCGTGGCGACGTTGGCGCAGTGAAGGCTGCTGTGGAGGCCGGTGGCGCCGCCGCTCAGTCTCTTGGCGAAGTCATCGCTACTCACGTCATTCCCCGTCCTCATGCAGACGTGGAGAAGATTCTGCCTACAATTGGCTAATTTTCTGCCCCAAAGGGCTGTCGCAAATATTTTTGCGACAGCCCCCACCATCCGTTTTCGCTTGCGAAAATGGATTTCATCCACCGTAGGTGGATTTCATCGCGTGCGTATACCGCTTGCGGTATCTTGCGTCATTCGGCGTGTCCGCCCGCCGAATAGCAAATTTCATCCGTCGCAGACGGATTTCACTCTTCGTTCTCGGAAGCGAGAACGAAGACTCTCCCCCTTTCGCTTCTTGCGAATAGGTCGCAAACCTCTTTGCGCTTTATTCGGAACAAGCGAATGCCATCAAAAAAGGAGCATCCCATGGAAATTAACGAAAAAAACGTATACGAGCTGGTGAAAACCATTATTTCGCAAATAGAAAACAGCTCTCCCGAGGAAGGGCTTGTGCCGGTGGGCATTTCCAACCGCCACATTCATCTGTCCAAAGCAGACGTGGCGACCCTGTTCGGAGAAGGGTATACTCTGACCCCCTTAAAAGACCTTTCCCAGGTGGGGCAGTTCGCCTGCAAGGAGCAGCTCACCATCATCGGCCCCTCTATGCGCGCCATTGAGGGTGTTCGTGTGCTGGGGCCCGAGCGCAAGGCGTCTCAGGTAGAGATTTCTCTCACCGACGCCTATCAGCTCCGCCTCCGTCCCCCCGTCAGAGAATCGGGGAACCTCAGCGGCTCCGCCCCCATCACCATCATCGGGCCAAAAGGTGTGGTCACTCTTCGTGAAGGTTGCATCATCGCCAACCGCCACATTCATATGTCACCAAAAGAGGCGAGCCAATACGGGGTCAAGGACTTTGACCGCGTGACGGTGGAGGTGGTGGATGCCACCCGACCTGCCCGCTGGTACGGTGTGCAGGTGAGAGTCCACGAAACCTTCCGCCTGGAAATGCACGTAGACACCGACGATGCCAACTCCGTTGGCATGAATCCCAAAACCGCCAAAGTCCGTATCATCGGAAAAGAATAAGGAGAAGAGAAATGTATAAAGGTATTGTTGTAGGAACGGTTGTGTCCACCCGTAAAAACGACGCCCTCATCGGTAGCAAATTTATGGAAGTGCGCCTCATCAAAAACGGCGTGCAAACAGAGGAATATCTGATTGCCGTAGACAGTGTCGGCGCAGGCATCGGTGAGACGGTTCTGCTCACCGTGGGTAGCCCTGCCCGCCTTGCCATACATAACCCCAATGCGCCCGTTGATGCGGTGATCGTGGGTATCGTAGACTAAAATGGATATCAAAACTGCCCTCAGAGAGGGTGGCGTCATCGGTGCGGGAGGTGCGGGCTTCCCCGCCTACGCCAAGCAAAATCCCGCAGCCGATCTTTTGCTTGTCAACGGAGCCGAGTGCGAGCCGCTGGTGTATACCGACTATTATCTTTTGCGTGAGCATTTGCAAGAGGTGTTAGACGGCGTGGGCGCCATGAAAAAGGCAGGCGGCTTCAGTGAGGCCGTGCTTGCCGTAGAGCAGAAAAAAGCGAAAATGCTCTCGCTTTCCCACGGTAGCGTGGTAGAAGGCGTGCGTGTGGCGGTGCTTCCCAACGTCTACCCCATGGGAGACGAAATCGGGCTGATTTACCAAAGCACGGGACGGCTTGTTCCTCCGGGAAAGCTCCCCATTGCCGTAGGCGTGGTGGTGCAGAATGTGGAAACCGTGCTGAACTGCGGCAGAGTGTTGCTTTCGGGCAAACCCGTTCTTGACAAATGGCTCACCGTTTGCGGTGACGTGCCTGCTCCCGTGACCCTCCGCGTGCCCGTAGGCACTCCTGTAAAAGACCTGTTTTCGCATCTGGGCATAGAGGTGGGCGAGCGCCACATCGTGCTGGACGGCGGCCCTGCCATGGGCAAGCTGATAAATGCGAACACCGCCGTTGTCAAAAAGACGACCAAAGCCATCACCGTACTTCCAAATACCTGCCACAGCGCAAGAAAGGTGCTAGCCAGCCCCATCGTGGCGTATAGTATTGCCGCCACCGCCTGTTGCCAATGTACCCGTTGCACCGACCTTTGCCCCCGCCATTTGCTGGGCTATCCCTTGGAGCCCCACCGCTTCGTCCGCGCCCATATCAAGGGCGGCGCCATTGACCCCGTGTTGCTGCAAAATGCTTTGCTTTGTTGCGGTTGCGGTGTGTGTGAGACGGTGTCTTGCTGTCAAGGCATCTCCCCCAAAACCGTCATCGACGGCTATAAAGCTGAGCTACGCAAGCAAGGCATCCGCTTTGCTCTGAAAGAAAACGAAACCTACAAAGCCAACAAAGCCAGAGATTACCGCATGGTTCCTGCCCACCGCATGGCGGCGTTGCTGGGCATAGCCAAGCTTGACCGCCTACCGAAAAGAGAGGACTATTTTGCCCCCAAAACTGTGCGTGTGCCCCTTGCAGGGCATATCGGCGCCCCCTCCGTGGCGCAGGTAAGGGAAGGGGATACCGTCCGACGCGGAGACCTGATTGCCACCGCCGCAGAAGGCCTCAGCATTCCCCAACATACCCCCGTTTGCGGTAAAGTCAAGGCGGTCACTCAAAAAGAAATTGTGATAGAAAGAGAAGACTAAGTATGTACCAAGCCATAGGCGTCATTGAACTGAAAAGCCTGGCAGAGGGAATTTGCGCCACCGATGCGGCGCTGAAAAGTGCAGGCGTGTCCCTTGTGACCGCCCATCCCTCCTGCCCCGGAAAATATGAAATTATCCTCACCGGCAGTATTGCCGACGTGACCGCCGCCGTTGACCACGTGAGCGATCGCTTTGAAGAAAGCATTATCGACGCTTCCGTCATGGGTAGAATTGACGAGCAGGTCATCGCCGCCCTTTTTGGCTCTCAGGCAGGCGAACGTACGGGAAGCTTGGGCATTATTGAAACCTACTCCGCCGCAGGCGCTGTAAAAGCCGCAGATATTGCCGTCAAGACCGCGCGGGTGCAGATCTACGATCTACGTGTGTCCCGCGGTATCGGCGGGAAAGGTATGGTGCTTCTGACCGGTGACGTAGGAGACGTGACCGCCGCCGTCAAGGCAGGGGCAGACTATGCCGCAGGCAAGGGTCTTTTTGCCCACTCTGCCGTGATTGCCGCGCCCCACGAGGAACTGTGGGAGCAGATGTAATACGCCCCAATATTCGCTGTGAAACCTGTTTAGTGCTTTTGGCACTTGTCCTTTTGGAAAAGTATAGATTGGAAAGGAGAAGGGAACTGTGGAAAAACTACCCTTCGTATTGCAAAAAAGCAGCCGTATCGAAGCGCTGAAAACCCATTTGTTTGCAAAAATGCCCGAAATCGAAGCCGACCGCGCGGAGCTGATCACCGAAAGCTATCGGATGACCGAAAGCCTTCCCCTCATTCGCCGCCGCAGTGCCGCTTTCCGCCATATTCTGGAGCATATTCCCATCACCATTCGCCCCAATGAACTGATTGTGGGTGTCAACTCCATTGCCCCCAGAGGCTGCCAGACCTTCCCCGAATACTCTTACAGCTGGCTGGAAGCGGAATTTGATACCGTAGAAAAAAGAGAAGCCGACCCTTTTTATATCAGCGAGGAAACCAAATCCCGCCTGCGCAGGGTCTACCCCTACTGGCAGGGCAAAACCACTTCTGACCTTGCCGCCGCCAATATGGACCCCTTGGCGCTGGATGTATTTATGAATCACGGTATTTTCACCGTCGGCAACTATTTTTACAACGGCGTGGGGCATATTTGCGTGGACTATAAAAAGGTGATTGCAAAAGGCTACACTGCCATTATTGCCGAAGCCGAAAAAGCCCTGTCTGCCCTTGAGGTAGGGCAGGGGGACTATGCAGACCGCCGCAATTTCCTGCTAGCCGTCATTGAAAGTGCCACCGCCGTCATTGGCTACGCTCACCGCTACAGCGATCTTGCAAAGGATATGGCGCAAAAGGAAAGCGACGCCACCCGCAGAGCGGAATTGCTCCAAATTGCAGAGACCTGCGCCCATGTGCCGGAATTTGGCGCGCGCAGCTTCCGAGAGGCCTGCCAGTCCTTTTGGTTTGTGCAACAGCTGCTCCAGCTGGAATCCAGCGGCCACTCCATTTCCCCCGGCCGCTTTGACCAATATATGTATCCCTACTACCGCCGCGACCGTGAAAACGGCACTCTGACGGCGGAGCAAGCCCAGGAGCTCATCGACTGCATCTGGGTAAAGCTCAACGACCTGAACAAGGTTCGCGATGCCGCCTCTGCCGAAGGCTTTGCAGGCTACGGTCTGTTTCAAAATCTGATTGTCGGCGGTCAGGATATTTACGGCAAGGACGCCACAAACGATTTGTCCTATATGTGTCTGGAGGCCTCCTCCCACGTACATTTGCCCCAACCCTCACTCTCCGTTCGCGTATGGAAGGACTCGCCCAAGGAATTTCTGCTCAAAGCCGCCTCCGTTGTGCGCGAGGGCATGGGCGTGCCTGCCTTTTATAACGATGAGATCATTATCCCCGCCATTATGCACCGCGGTCTTACTTTGGAAGAAGCCCGTGACTACTGCATTATCGGATGCGTAGAGCCTCAGATCGCCGCCAAAACCGACGGCTGGCACGATGCCGCGTTCTTTAATATGTGCCGTCCCTTAGAGCTTGTATTCTCCAACGGTAAAAACGAAGGCAAGCAGATTGGCCCCAAAACGGGCGAGCTTTGGGAGCTGTCTACCTTTGAAAAATTCTTTGACGCCTACAAAAAGCAGGAAAGCGCCATGATCGCTCTGATGGTCAACGCCATTAACGCCGTGGACTCTGCCCATGCCGCCCGTTGCCCCCTGCCGTTCCAATCCTCTATGGTAGAGGGATGCATTGAGAAGGGCAAAGCGGTGCAAAACGGCGGCGCAAAATACAATTTCACAGGGCCCCAAGGCTTTGGCATTGCCAATATGACGGACGCCCTTCTTGCCGTCAAGGAATTGGTCTATGACAAAAAAGAAATCACCTTAGAGGAACTGAAAAAAGCCCTTGCCCTCAATTTCGGCAAAGGTCTTGCCAAGCAGGATGCCACTTCTATGACCGTGCGAATCGTGGCAGAAATGGTGAAAAACGGCAAAACCCCCACCGAAAATGACATCAAAGCCATCTATGACCGTCTGATTAAAGACGGCGGTACTACTCCGGAGGAAATCAAACGCTACGGAGAGCTTCTCCGCAAAATCGAGGCAGTTCCCCATTACGGCAACGATCATGGGGCGGTAGACGCTTTTGCCAGAGAAGTGGCGTACACCTACACCAAAGAGGTGGAAAAATATAAAAACTATCGCGGAGGCATCTACCAGGCAGGACTCTATCCCGTGTCTGCCAACGTGCCTCTTGGCGCCCAGACGGGCGCCACACCCGACGGCAGACTGGCCCGCACGCCCATTGCCGACGGTGTAGGTCCT
>JAZOBX010000294.1:0-6733 GCA_045596205.1 Eubacteriales bacterium
GGTAGACGGTGTGGAGGTCCACGCCGTACACGAGGGCTATCTTCTGGACCAATTCTCTATTGCCTTTTTCAACAAGCGTACCGACGAGTACGGCGGCAGCTTTGAAAACCGCTACCGCTTTGCCGTAGAGGTGGGGAAGGCCATCAAAGGGGCCTGCGGCGAGGGGTATCCCGTGTCTCTGCGCTACTCCGTGGAATCCAAAATGAAGGGCTTTTGCGAAGGGGCAATGCCCGGGGAAGACTACGTGGAGGTAGGCCGCTCTATGGAAGAATCCGAGCGCGCCGCCAAGTATCTCCAGGATGCGGGCTACGATATGCTCAACGCCGACAACGGCACCTACGATTCCTGGTACTGGGCGCATCCGCCTATGTATATGCCTGAGAACTGCAACCTGGCAGACGTGTCCCACATCAAGCAGTTCGTGGACATTCCCGTGGTTTGCGCGGGCAGAATGGATATGGAAACAGGCGCAAGGGCAGTGGCAGAAGGGAAGATTGACGCCGTGGGCGTGGCAAGACAGTTTTTGGTAGACCCCGCATGGGTGACCAAGCTGATTGAGGACCGCCTGGAGGACATCAAGCCCTGCATCTGCTGTCACAGCGGTTGCTTTAACTTCTCCTCCTCCAAGGGTCACGCCAACACCCAGGACCTGACCGACACCATGGGTCTTGCCCGTTGCGCGCTGAATCCCGAAACCATGCAGTCCAAAAAGTATTATATAGAGCCTGCCAAACAGCAAAAGAATATTGCCATCATCGGCGGCGGAATCGGCGGCATGGAAGCGGCGATCCTCTGCGCCAAACGGGGACACAAGGTGACCCTGTACGAAAAAACCGACAAGCTGGGTGGCGTGTTTATTGCCGCCTCTACCCCTTCCTTTAAGGAAAAGGACAGAGCGCTGATTCAGTGGTATATCCGCGAGCTGTCCAAATACCCCATTACGCTGAAGCTGAATACCGAAGTCAAAGATATCAAGTCCCTTGCAGCAGACGAGATCATCGTGGCAACGGGGGCTGTGGCAAACAAGATTCCCGTAAAGGGCGCAGACAAGGCCGTGGAAGCGGTGGAATACCTGCTGGGCGAAAAAGAAGTGGGTCAGCGCGTGGCGGTTATCGGCGGCGGCCTGACGGGATGCGAGATTGCTTACGATCTCTATCTCAAAGGCAAACAGCCCCTGATCGTGGAAATGCAGGACGACCTCATTACCGCCAAGGGGATCTGCCTTGCCAACACCAGCTACCTCAGAGATTTCTTTAAGACCAATAAAGTGCCCGTTTATCTGGAAACCGCTTTGGCGGAGGTGGGAGAGGGCAAGGTGACCCTGAAGGACAAGGAAGGCAAGACCTTTGCGGTAGACGCCGATTCCGTGATTTTGTCCGTGGGCTATCATCCCGCCCCCATCGCCCAAAAGGGTAAGCATATCCACGTCATCGGGGATGCCCAAAAAGTAGGCAACCTGCGTTCCGTTATCTGGGGCGCGTGGAATGTGGCAATGAAGCTTTGAGTTTCATTGCAGTGATATTCGTCCTTCGGACGAGTGATATTTGCCTTGGGCAAGTGATATTGCGCCTAAGGCGCAGTGATATATTTGCTTTGGGCAAATGTTTTGGTAGTTTTTTCCGCTTGCGCGGAGAAAAACAAAATTTATGACAAAAGAAAGGCGTGCAATATGATTCTTACGAAAGAACAACAGGCGATCCTTGACGGTGAGAAGGGCGAAACCCTTGCCAAAGTGATGAAAACCCTGGTCATGTACGGGGATGCCTTTGAAGCCGAAAAGCTGGTGCCTATCACCTCCAAATACAATCACCTCGTGACCTCCTTTGGGCTAAAGGTCATGTCCCCCGTCTACGACCTGATGCAACAGCTGCTGGATGCAGGGGTCTGCTCCGAGCAGAAGTTTTCCGTAGACCCCCGTCCTCTGGATAAAAACGTCCCTGCCAACATTCTGCAAAACTTTGTGTTCAGCAAATTCATGTATACCAAGCAGGGCTTTTACGAGGACCAGCTGGAAAAACTGGGTCTGATGGATAAAAACGCCTTTACCTGCACCTGCTATATGGACGAGGTGGGCAACCGCCCCCAAAAGGGAGACGTGCTGTCCTGGGCTGAGTCCAGCGCGGTGGTCTACGCCAACTCGGTGCTTGGCGCCAGATGCAACCGCAACTCAGGCATCATCGACATTATGGGCTCTATCGTGGGCTACGTGCCCTATTTCGGTCTGCTTACCGACGAGGGCAGAAAAGCCACTTGGGTGGTCAAGGTGCAAACCACCAAAAAGCCCGAAGCCCAGCTTCTTGGCTCTGCCATCGGCATGAAGGTCATGGAAGACGTACCCTACGTGATGGGTCTTGACCAATGGATCGGCAATGAACTAAACGACGCCGCCTGCGCCTACCTTAAGGACTTTGGCGCCGCCACCGCCTCCAACGGTGCGGTGGGGCTTTACCACATTGCAGGTCTGACCCCCGAAGCGGTGGAATTGGGCGAAAGCCTGATCAAAGAAGGGGCAAAGGAATATATCATCGACGATGCAGAGCTGGAAAGAGTGCAGAAAAATTATCCCGTCATCTGGAAAAATCCCAACGCCACTCCCAAGCTTTGCTTTGTGGGTTGTCCTCACCTGTCTTTGGAACAGCTCAAGGACTGGACGGTGAAGCTGGAAGCGGAGTTGAAAAAGAACGGCAAAAAGAAGGTCACTGTTCCCACCGTCTTTACCGCCGCCCCTGCCGTTCTGGAAGCCTTTGGCAAAACCGAATACGCCGACAGGCTCAAAGCCACGGGCGTGATTACATCCTACATTTGCCCGCTGATGTATATGAACAATCCTCTTTGTAAGAAAATGCCCGTCATTACCTCTTCCAATAAGCTCCGTACCTACACCAGCGCCAGATACTATACCGACGGCGAAATCCTCACCATCATCACAGGAGGTAAACAAGCATGAAACAGTTCAAAGGACGCGTTGTCACTCCCGGTGAAGTGACGGCAGAAGCCGTTGTGACCAAAGAAGGCTTCAACACCTTGGCATCTCTCCAAATGGCGTTGCAATTCGGCGACAAAGAAGTGAAATGCGGCGACCAGAGCAACGCAGAGCTTTACGGCAAGCCCCTTTTGGGCAAGGCTCTGTGCCTGCCCCAGACCATCGGCTCCACCACGGGTGGGCTGGTGCTGTACTGCGCTTGCGCCATGCACAAGAACCCCGCCTGTATGCTGTTCGCCAACCACATTGACTCCCTTGCCGCCGCAGGCGCGGTGCTGGCAGACGTGTGGGTAGAGGGCGTGACCATGCCCGTGGTGGATAGCCTTGGCGAAGAATTCCTCGCCTACGTCAAGGACGGCATGAAAATCACCGTCAAGCCCGACGGCATCGTGGAAGTAGAATAACTTCCAAAACGCGGAAATATATCCGAAACCCCCTATAAAAATTCAAAAAAGCCGACTAAAAATCAGTCGGCTTTTCTTTTTCGGATTTTGATGAGCAGTGCAACCGTTTCGCAGTTGTAAATGCTTTTGCGACAGCGCCAATTCAGTTTGCCCCTTTAAAAAGCGAAGCGGCAAGTGAAGTTCACTTCGTGAGTGAAGCTTCATAGATGAAGTGAAGCTTGCACCGTAAGCGGCGCAAGTGAAAAAGTTGTTTTGGGCAAACTTAACTTCACTCTGAGCCAAGGCGAGCAACTTCACTTGTGCATCGCACAAACCTCACTTTTGCCAAGGGAAAACTGCACTCACAAAAAAAGAGATAACATTTTGGCTATAAACCGATTTGTTATCTCTTTTTGCTTGTATAGTGGCTACCCATGAAAACGGTATAAAATAAAAAAGTTTTTATCTAAAATCCGTAAAAACTTTATAAAATTAAATAGTTTTTACTTAAATTCCGTAAAAACTTTCTAAATTCCAGAAGTTTTTACTCAAAATCCGTAAAAACTTTTGAAAATGATGAAGGTTTTGACATATTTTATTGTAAAAGCCATCATGTAGCAAAGACGAATGCTTTTTTGTGCAGTTGCAAATCCTTTCAAGATGTGCTATAATAAAAACAGCAAAAGCAAAAGAGGTAACGCCATGCCCACGAACATCCGACCGATGGAGAAAAAAGACAAAGAAGAAGTGCTGTCTATGATGCGGGAGTTTTACGCCTCCCCCGCCGTTTTTACCGCAGGCTCGGAAGAAATCTTTTTGGCGGATATAGAGCATTGCGTTGGCGGCTCTCCCTATCTGGAAGGGTATGTCTTTTGGGACGGTGAAGCAATACAGGGATATGGCATGGTGGCAAAAAGCTTTTCCACCGAATTTGGAAAGCCCTGCATCTGGATTGAAGACTTGTTTCTCAAAAGCGACTGCCGTGGCAAGGGCATCGGGCAACAGTTTCTCGCCTTTGTCGAGGAAAAATACCCCCACGCCATTCTCCGCTTGGAGGTGGAAGCGGAAAACCAAGCTGCCGTCCACGTCTACCAAAAACGGGGCTTTACCTTTTTGCCCTATCTGGAAATGAAGAAATAATACTTTACTTACGTCCATACAGTTAGAAGACAAAAACATTTGAAACGGAGTAATAGCAATGAAAATGAACAAATTGGACAAAAGCGTACTGAAGCTTTGGCTGATCAAAGCGGGAATCGGTGCTGTGTCGCTGGTTGGCTCTTGGGTCGGCCTGTGGGTGATGTTAGCGATCGCGGGCGTGCCTGCTGACGTGAAGCTGGTTGTTTTGCTGGGCGGCGGTGTCCTTGTGGCAATTGCGCTTTGCCTGGTATTTGTAATGCCTGTTTTGCGCCATAAGCTGTACGAATGGGGCTATGACGAAAAACGCATCGTGGTAAAGCAAGGCGTGATATTCAGACAAAGAGTGGTGATTCCCATTTGCCAGATCCAGGACCTGCACAGAACCCAGGGCCCTCTGATGCTGCTGATGAAGCTGAGCGGCGTGACCATTTCCACCGCAGGCTCCAATTTCAGTATTTCCACCCTTACCGCCGCAGAAGCCGACCGCTTGATTGACGATCTTGAAGTCCGCCTGGAAGCCAGAGTGGAGGAACTTAACAATGAAACGGTTTGACAAACGGTGTATTTATACCAATCTGCTGTCCGACTTGGTGCGGAGCGCGTTGGTGCTGTTTCTGTTTTTTCAGAGCCTGATTGTGGATGAAAACGGTGAACTCAGACATTTGCCCACGGCGATTCCCCTGCTTTGCCTGGCGTTTGGAGTGATTTACGCCTGTTTTATTCTCTACAGGGTCATGTTTTATAAGACCTCGGGCTATGAGCTGACCGACACCGAGATTGTTTGTAAAAGAGGCGTGTTTTTCAGAAAACGCTCTATACTGGAATACAAAAAGGTCCACGCCATCAACAAAAAGCAAACCCTTATCCACAGAATTTTCGGCATTGCGGTACTGACGGTAGACAGCGGCTCTGCCAACACCGCCCACCAAGCGGAAATTACCATCATTGAAAGTAGCAAAACGGTGGATGCGCTTCTGCATCGCCTCAATGCCCTGAAAGAAGGCACAGCCCCCGCCTCCGAGGAGGCCGCCCCCCAAGAAGAGGTACTGCTTTCCCACGAGGACAGCTTGTACCGCTTTACCTCCAAAAAGAAAATGCTCTATACCCTGATCAATATTGCCACAGGCGTGTTTTATGTTGCCTTTTTCGGCATTTTGAGCATTGCGGTATTGGGGATTTGCAAATGGGTGCTGGAGCTGGAGCAGCTTGGCACCTGGGGACAGTATTTCTTCGTCTCTGTTTTGCTGATGGTAGGCGCAATGCTGATCTGCTCGGTGTTCTCGTTTATCGGGTGCATGATCAATTCCTTTGTGAAATACCACAATTTCACCGTCAAAAAGCAAGACAACAACATTCAGATCTCCTACGGCCTGCTAGAAAAGCAAACCAACACCTTCAGCTACGACCGCATCAAGGCAGTCAAGATTTCCCAAGGACTGGTCCAGAGAATGCTGGGCTTTGCCTCTATCCGTCTGGAGGTTATCGGATACCTGAGCCAAGACGAAAACAACAACAGTACCGAGCTGGGCGTTTTGGTGCCCTTTTGCAAGTATGACGAGGTAGGCGAAATATTGGACAAGGTTTTGCCTGCATTCGTGCCCGACAAAAAGCAGACAAAAGCCGTGGCGTATTTCCCCTTCGTGTCCTGGTTTTTCCTGATTTTCGGCGTAGTGGTAGGCGTGGCGCTCTTGCAAGCCGTGGTCTCCATGCGGATTTTGAACGTACCCGCTTCTACCGTCAACGCCGTTGTGTTTGGGGCCGTCGGCGCCACAGCGGTGGCGTGGGCATTTAAAGCCCTCCATGCCGCCCTCAGCTATCAGAACAACGGCATTGCCCTGAGTAGCGGCAAAATCACGGTATACAGCGGCGGCTTTTTCAAAACCGTCACCGTATTTATGGCAAAAAACCTGGTGGCAGCCGAAACCGTCACCACCCCCCTCCGCCAAAAGCACGGCATCACCAGCCTTGTCATGCACCTGAAAACCAACGCCATGTCCAACGAAATCAAGGTGCATATCCAGTCCGCCGACCTTTCGAAGGAAATGGAGCGGCAGCTGACGCTGTAAAATTTTCAAAATCGCGCGGAGAAGATCCTATCACAAATAATAGCAAAGGTGCTGTCGCATTAGAGTCAAAGTGTACAAAAAGCAGCCTTCGCAAATTTTTAATAAAAAAGCTGTCCCCAGCTGGGGAAGGGGGACCGCTTGCGGTGGATGAGGTGTTTTCC
>JAZOBX010000295.1:0-7834 GCA_045596205.1 Eubacteriales bacterium
AGAGGATCAGCACGATTCCCGCCGCGGTCAGCTGTCTGTTAAAGGGCTGAATTTCGCTGTATATTTCTGCGCCTTCAAATGCGGGATATTTGGGGTCCTCCGCATAATAGGCAAAGTTATTGTAATGCAAGTCGGTCACAAGGCCGAGCGAATATAAGAATACCAGAGCCGCCGCCGCAAGCGTGACGAAGCAGACGATTTTCTGGAACAGCATTTGCTTTTTATACATTTGTATTCTCCATGTCGTATGACTTTTGCAGAGTTTTTTGGGGGTCTTGTATACCCGTTCATCTGCGCCGCAACACGCGGCGTATACAAGCGCGGGAGGGCTCGCGCCCTCCCCCGCCCTCGCCCGTTTGGGGGCGAATAGTGTCACTTAGTAGGTTGCTTATAGTGGTAAGTAATCACGAAAAATCAGTTCAGAGCTTCGTAATATCTGACAAGCTTCTGCCATGCGCCTTCCTTGAGGGTCAGATAGCCTGCGCCGCCCCAAGTTTCCTGTACGGTATGAAGGGTGTTTGCTCTGCTATCTGTGCCTTCACCTTGGTAGCCTTTGCAGATAATGTCAACGAGAAGGTTAAACTGGTCTTTGGATTGGGAGAACTTGCCGCTGGAGCCCAGGTTGCTGTATGTTGCAATAATATCGTTTTCCGCTTTGGTGGTGGGAAGAACGGTAGGAACGGAGGTGTACCAGGGGTTCTCTGTGATTGCCAGCTCGGGATGCTTGATGGTGCCAAGTCCGATGGCATTGGAGATCTTGCCTGCGCCTTCCTTACCAACTGCATGTGTGCACTGATATTCAAATGCCTGGCTCTTTACGAAGGAGAGAGTGGAGCCCAGATACTGACGTGCATAGTTGGTGTAGTTGCCGCCTGCTTTTTCCCAGAGTTCTTCAAAGGTAGCGTCTGCGATCACAGGCATCATCTTACCGTTGAAGTTGAAGGTGACGTAAGAACCGTCTTCCTTGGTCTTGATGAAAGCATCGGGACCGTAGGACATCAGGATCTGTCCGCGTTCGGAATATGCGAAGTCGATGAGCGCGAGAGCGGCATGGAGTCTGTCCTGGCTGCCTGCAACGCCTGCCTTGGAGATGCCCCAACCGTCGGTCTTAACGGATCTCCAGGATTCGGTAAATCTCATGTAAACGCCGTTTGCGTTAGTTCCGTCGAACCAATGTGCAACGGGAACCATGACTGCCATGTACTTTTCGCCATCTTGCAGTTTGGTTTCGTTATAGAGGGTCTGGGTCTGGTTGTAGTCGTAGTGCATGAAGCCCTTGTCTTCTGCGAGCATGGTTTCGGTCTTTGCTGCTTCATTGTTGATGAAGGAGTTGGAAATCAGACCTTCTTTTGCCATAGCGTTCATTCTTTCGATAGCTACGTAGGTAGCTTCTTCCTGACGGGCATCATGAAGCTTACCGTCGGTACCGATGTAGAGATAGTCCTGTCTGGATTCCAGACCGCGAACGCCAAAGAGAGTGCCTGCAAAGCGGAATACGTCGATTTTTCTTTGGTTGTTGTTGTCTTCACGGGAGAAGAGACCGGCAACGGTATCGGTGCCGTTGAGGGTGTAGGAGTTTGCCACTACGCAACGGAGCAGAGCAACCAGTTCGTCTGCATCCCAAGCGGCGTTCTGACCGATAAAGAGGTCAGCGCGGTTGGTGCCGTAGTAGCCGTTGTATGCGGTGTCAATGTAATCGCGAAGCATATTGACAGCCTGCACGCCGGTAACAGCGCCGGAGGCAAGCGCATCGTTCATGATCTTCACGATATTGCCTGCTGCATCGTAGTCTTTGGTAATCTTTTCCACGCCGGAGGCATCTGCCTTCACAACGTCGATTTCTACCTTACCGCTGATGGGCATGTAGGGAGTGTAAGCGGCTGCTTTCAGTTCCTTGGAGTTTTCAGCAGTAAATTCGCCTGCACCGTTGAGCAGTTTTTCAACCCAGTCGGTTCTCATCAGGGGCATACGTTCAATGTCGTTTACACCGTCAAAGTAGGGGGAGAAGTAAATCGCACCGTTGCTGGTGTCACCTGTGATGGAGAGACGAACGATGGGGTTAGCCTCCAGATATGCCTTGAAGTTAGGCATATAATCAAGGTACTCTGCAATGTTGATCAGATTGCCTGCAACGCCGGATTCGGAAAGCTGAGAAGCGGTACCGGATACCATATCCACTACTGCAAGTCTTTCTTGCCAGTATTTGAATTCAGCTTCTGCATTCTTGCTGCCTTGATAATGGTCTTCAAATTTAACGTTGAGCAGTTTTTCCACCTCAACCCAGGTGGGCTTCAGGTCGCCTGTGTGATAAGTGTTGCCATCGGCGAGAGTAACGCCGTCTTTTGCAACGTCAGCGTCAAAGAACAGACCGGTTTGCTTGCTGTTGTAACCGGTTGCCATACGAAGCACCGTTCCAACGGCATATTCAAGCTTGAGCTGTTCTGCGGGGGTAGTTGTGCTGGGGGTGGTAGCTTTTTCCTTGCATGCTGCCAATGTGGAAACGAGCATGACAAGTACAAGAAGAAGAGCAACAATTCTACTCTTTTTCATAGGGGGAATCCTCCTTAAAAAAATTTATTATTTCGCTTTCGCGATAATAACCGTATGAAAAATATTGATTATTCCTTTACGCCGCCTACGTTGACGCCTTTGGCGAAGTATTTCTGAATAAAGGGATAAATAATGAGGATAGGGATGATGGAGCATACGATGAGGGCATAGATCACCGAGTCGGATGCATACGGCATATTCCAGCCCGCCATAAACTCGGAGTCGCTGAACTGCTCCAGCTTCAGACGGATGAATACCTGCAGGGGATGCTCGTTGCTGTTGGAAATCATTTGTCTTGCCCAATAGTAACCGTTCCAGCGCGAGATGGCGAAGAAGAGAGCAACCGTGGCGATGGTGGACTTGCACATGGGAAGATACACTCTGCCAAGCACCTGCATTTCCGTTGCGCCGTCAACGATGGCCGCCTCCTCAATCTCGGAGGGAACGCCCTCAAAGGCATTTCTCAAAAGAATGATGTTCATGGCCTGCATACCCATGGCAATGACCACAAGCCACTTATCGTCCACAATGCCTACGGAATTGAATACGTCCTTGGTGGCAAGGTAATTGAGATACATAGGAACGATACCTGCGGAAAACCACATGGTAAACACAAGGAAGAAGTTAAAGCCCTTGCGGAAGAGCAATCTTTTCTTGGAAAGCGCATAGCCCCCCAGAACAGAAAACAGCATGGCCCATATGGTGCCGTAGAAGGTAATAAAGAGGGTATTGGTGTAAGAGTTCCAGAACATATTGTCGCTAAACATTTCTGCAAATGCCTTAAACTGTATGCCCTTGGGAAACAGGACGATCTCGCCGTATTCTACCGCCTCCCGCGAGGAGATGGCCGCGGAGATGGCGTAGATGAACGGGTAAAGACAGCATATAGCGAATACCGTCAGAAATATGTAGCTGAGTATTTTGAATATCAGCTCGGAAATTTCCAGTTTTCTTTTCATTCTGTGGCCTCCGTTTTAGTAGAGCGATACGTCAGATGCCTTGCGGGCGATCGTGTTTGCGCCAATCACAAGAAGCATACCGATGACGTTGTTCAGCATTTCTGCCGCCGTTGACAGCCCGATAAGACCGTTTTGTATACCGTATCGCTGTGCGAACGTGGAAACCACGTCAGCCGTCATGTAGGTGTCTACGTTGTATAAGAGAAGAACCTTTTCGTATCCGATGTTCAGAAGCGAGCCGATTCTGGTGATCAGCATAATGACCACGGTGGACAGTATACTGGGCAGCACCACGTATCTCATCTGCGCCATTTTGCCTGCACCGTCGATTTGCGCCGCTTCATAGCTGGTGGGGGAAATGGCGATGATGGCCGCGAAGAATACGATAGAATCGTATCCCGCCGTCTCCCATATACCGCTGATCTGATAAATCGCGCGGAAGAAGCCCGGGTTATACAGCAATCCCTGCTGCCCCACCTCCTCGGTGATCAGGCCGAGACTGACAAGCATTCGTGAGATAATACCCATATCAATGCCGAAATCCACCACAGGCTTTCTGACCAGCATGGTAATCAGCGTTGTCATAACGACCGTGGAAATGAATTTGGGAAGATAGGTAATCACCTGGTATACGCTTCTTGCAATGTTGGAGCGGATCTCGTTAAAGAAGAGGGCGATGATGATCGGCATGGGGAAGCCGAACAAAAGGCCGTAGAAGGAGAGGAGGAAGGTGTTACGGAAGGCGCGCCAGAACTCTATTGCGCTGGAGTCGCTCCCCGCAAACAACATCTTGAAGTAGGAGAAGCCTGCATACAGCTGCTCTGAAACCTCCAGATTGTTGTCCTGCACCTTAAATGCGCCGAGAAGCTCGTAGAGAGGAAAATATCTCCAGAAAAGGAACACGAGGATCATAGGCACAAGCATGAGATAGAGCCGCCAGTCCTTGAGTACGGTACGCGCGATATTAAGCCACACGTGTTTTTCTACGTCGTCTCTGACTGCCTGCTCGGGGTCTTCTTGGTATGCGCCCGTAGCCCGATCGTAGAGGAGATAGTCATCCGCCTTGCTCCGACGGACAAGAGACCACCCTGCCAAAGCCAGGAAGGCAACAAGGCCAACTGCCGCCACGCATACCAGCGGAATATTCCCGCCTATGGCGGCCAAAATCAGGCACATAAGCGCCGCCACGGAAAGGGCAAACGCACCGATAATGCCTATGGAATGTAACTTTTTCATGTATATACTAACCTCCGTTAATAGGCGTTTTAGGGAAATCAGAGGTTTTTTGGGTTTTTCCGTCTGATTTCAACCGTCAAGCTCTGACGTATGTTTGTTCTTCTCTGCCTCGTGGATTCTGACAATATAGCTTGCCTGGTCTTCTATCAGACCGTCAACACTCTTACAGCTGTAAAGAATGACAACCGCAAACAGGAGTGTAATCAGGTCGGTGGTGAGAAAGGCGATCAGCTCGCCGCCCCCTGCGCCGAATGCCAGAGAAACCAGCCATCTGCCCAGCGCCACCGAAAGATACGCGGTCACAGCGAACAGTAGGGTTTTGAAAAAACTTTTCTTGATGTCTTGCTGACCAAAGGGCTTGAAATACACAAGCGAAACAAGGGCGAAAAGATTTCCTATGGCGTATATGAGATAATGCTCCCAGGATGCGTCCGAGGCTATGCAGAACGCCACACCGCCAAGCAGAGCGACGACCGCCGCATAAGCGCCCCATCTATGCATTGTGATCAGTACCAGCGTAAGGGTAATTGATATGGCGACGGGCTGACCTGCAAACCACTTTGCGGTAGCCAGGGTAACGATGTATTCAAATACCACCGTCAGCGCCGAGAATATCAAAAGATCCATACTGCGATACTCTTTAAAGGACATTTGATGATTCATTTTTACTTCCGTTCGTAGGAAATGATGATGCTTTAGAGAAAAATCGGCTTGCCCAGCGGAACAGACGGTACACTCTTCTCTATATAATAAGGAAAAGGACAACCCTCTGCCGCCGCATGCGTCTTCTATGTGTATCAATTATATAAAATAATTTAAATCCTTACCTTAATTATTTTGACTCAATACTGACACTGTCTTGATTTTTTTGATTTTGAAAATATATTCTGCCCCATAAAGTAAATATTTTTTGCTTGTTTTTGTGCATTTTTACCAATGTGCTTTTACCTCTTACACCTATAACAGATCAAGTGAGCATACATTTCACGCTTTTTCAAACACAACCGCTCTGCCAAACAGAAAGCGGAGGCTTCTACCGAAAGGTAAAGGCCTCCGCTTGGCTTCGGGATATTTGATGAAGGAATAATTCTTATTGCTTTAAAAATGGCTGTTTCAAAGCATGGGGGTTATTTCAGGAGAATACCCAGAAGCTCGGCAAGGGATTTCTTTTTGATGACAAACCAGAAGAGGGAGAAGCCGCCTGCGGATGCCACCAGAGTGGAGGCGGTGACAATGGCAGAGATGCCGCCGCCGGACAGGGGTTCTTTGGGGATCAGCTCGCCGCAGATCTCGCAGGGCTTGCCGTCCTTGCCTTGATGGAAGGCGGCGGCTCTGGTTTGCTCGCCACAGCTGTTGCAGACCGCGTCGCAGTCATTGTCATAGGTATGCGCCACAGGCTCACCATTTTCTGCGCCGCAGGCACAGCGCGCGGCGTGGAGGCAGGTGGGGTCGCTGTAGGTATGCGCTTCCTTACTTGCAAATTCGCCACAGCAGGCCGCCACTTTGATGTGGAGGTCAGCATTTTCGGGGTCGATATAGTAAGAATACTCTTCGCTTGCGTGGTGGCGGTAGTTTTTCTCTCCGTAGGGAGTGCCGCAGAATGCGCAGAGCGCAGGGCTCAGGCAGTTTGCCTCTCCGCCCTCGTGATAATCCTTTCCGACAAGGAGATCACAGCAGGCGTGGTGGACGGTGTGGAGCGAGGGGTTATCCATATCCTGTCTGTAGGCGAAGGTGTCGCTGGCATGGTCGGAGGGCTCAAGCTCTCCGTATGCCGCATGGCAATCCTCGCAGACTGCTTTCGCAATACAGGTGGCGTCTCCGCCCACGTGAGCGTAGAGGGTGGTCTTGCCACAGCAGGCGTAGTATTCTTTGTGGCGGGTGGGGTCGGTTTCGTCGGGGATGTACTGCAGTTGTTCGGCGTGGTTTTCGGGATTAATTTCACCGTAAGCGCCGCCGCAAAGCGTACATACCGCCTTGGCGTTGCAGTAAGCCGTGCCGCCGCTATGGTCTTCCGTATCCACCGCGCCGCAGCAATGATGGGTGACCTTGTGGGTCTCACCGTTTTGGGTGTAGGTCACGCGGTCGGAGGAATGGTTGGTGGGGTCAAGCTCACCGTATTCCCAGCCGCACTCTGCGCAGACCGCACGGGCGGTACAGGTGGCGGGGGTGATGGGTGTATGGGGCACCACTTCCTTGGTAGCGCCACAGCAGGCGTAGACCAGGAGATGGCTTTCCTCCAGCGCATGCACGTTGGGGTAGACGATGACATCATCCGCAATATGGCGGTCAGCAGACAGCTCTCCGTAAGGGCTTTGACAATTCTGGCAGATCGCCTGCTCCAGGCAGGTGGCTGTGCCGCCTGTGTGGGAAACGGCTCTGACGTAATTGCAGCCTTCGATATTGCAGTCATAATCGCAGGGGGTATCAAAGATATGACAAAGATTCATACCGCTGTGTCCCTGAGATCTGTTAGGCTCAAGGGAGTAGAGCCTTGACACGTCGTTGCCGTTCTGATCTACCACCTTCACGCCCACGGCATAAATTTTACCGTAATTCTCGTTGACTTCAAAGTAGACGTCAAGGAGGGTATGGTCCAGATGCACCACGTTGCCCGCTTCGGTGACCACCTTGGTGGGGTCATACTCTACCCTGCCCTCGGAAATGCTGTATTCGTGGGGCTTGAGCTCCATGGTGAGCTTCTGCTTGGCGTAGAGGCTTGCCTCGTAGGTAGCACCGTTTTGGTTGGTGACTTTTACGGTATAAAGACCGGGCTCTACCATTTCCGAAACGCCCTCTCCCAGGCTGTTAAAGAACTGCAGGGTGAAGGTGGTTTCGTAGCTGGCGTTCATGCCTGCGCCGTTGACCGCAACGGTAACACGGTAGTCGCCTTCTGCGGCAAACAAACCGCGAGCGCTGGTGTAGTAGTCTTCGGTATAGGTATGGTTGTAAAGATATACCAGATCAAAGGTTGTGGCTTCACTATCCTTTTCCAGTATTTTCTGCCCGCTCGGACCAAATACCTGAATAGTGTAATCAAACTCACTGCCGTCGGGCGTAAGACCTACGGGGGGAGCAACGGAGATCAAAGT
>JAZOBX010000296.1:0-6826 GCA_045596205.1 Eubacteriales bacterium
CTTTCATGACTTCTATGGTTCGGTATTGCCGCATAAAAAGAGAGCAAACACAAGAAAAAGATTTTTGTGTTTGCTCATTTTTTTAGTTTTATTGTTTTTTTGTTAGAAATGAAAAAAAGATCATTTCTTATTCAGTGACAGAAGGCGTTTCCTCTGCGGGGGCAGAATCAGTTTTCTCTTTGGATTCGCTTTTTACCTTCTTGGGAGACGCTTGCTTTGCCGCAGGAGAGACAGCCACTACCTCAAAAAAGCAGAGAGTGGAAAAAAGCGCCGCGAAAAGATCGTAGAGAAGCAATCCCCAGAAAGGAATGGAAAAATACATCCATACGCCGCCACAATGCAGAAACAAAAGGGCAAAAAAGGTGGCTAAGACAAGGGAGATGCCCACAAAAAAGGTTTGGGTGGTATATTCTGCCAAGTCGTGTTTTTTGAATGCAAAGGGAAGCAACCATCTGAAAAGTTTCATACTGTACCTCAAAAAGAATAATTATCGGTGTTTTTTTACGCCAAATTGGCTCAAAATTCACCAAACCCCCTACCAATAATCTCGTTTGAGTTGGTAACGATCATAAAGGCTTCGGGATCAACCACCTTGATTTTGCGTTTGAGTTTTATCGCTTCACTACGGCGACAAACGGTGATGATCATGGATTTATTGCTTTGGGAGTAAACGCCAATGGCTTGCAGCTCTGTGGCAGAGCGGTGCATTTCGCCCGTAATATAGGGCTCAATGGCGTCGGGATGAGAGGTGATGATGATGAAGCACTTGCATACGTTCATGCTTTCAATCAAGCCGTCTACCAAAAATGCTTTGGCAAAAAGACCCGCCAGCGACAAAAGACCGATCTTCAGTCCAAAGAGAGGGAATGCGGACAATGTAATGATAAAGTCCACGTAGAGCAGGGCTTTGCCGATGTTGATCTTGCTGTATTTTTTGAGAATCAGCGCCAGAATGTCGGTGCCGCCGCTGGACGCGCCGTTCTGAAACAAAAGAGACGCGCCAATGCCTGCCATCAAGGTGACGATGACCAGTTCAAAGAACGGCTCGCCTGTCAGGGTCGTGGCGTCGGGTATTCCAAAGAGACTGCAAAGCTTTTCCACGGGAAGCAGCCGCTCCAGCGCGACCACCTCCAGAGAATAGACCAGAGAGCAATAAACGGTGCCCAGTCCAAAGCCTTTGCCGAGAAAGGCAAAGCCCACCACAAGGAGCAGACTGTTTAGCATCAGGTTGATCACCGACATGGTGAAGATTTCCGCTAATGCCGTATTCGCAATGAGCTTGGCAATGACGATAGAAAGACCGCTGACCCCACCAATGGCAAAGCCGTTGGGTTTTTTGAAGTAATAGACCTCCAAAGCGGTCAGCAACAGCCCTAAATTAATCAGCAAAAAGGTTTTAGGGCGCAGCATTTGTTTGACGTCGTTTGGCAATTTCATAGTATTCCTGCTTTTTTGTCGTAATATTATCTGCCGCCGTGGCGTCCACCGCCGCCTCCGCCACTTCTGCCCCCACCGCCGCTACTACCGTTGGACACGGTGCGGGAGGTAACGGTTTTGGTGATGAAGCGGTCGGAAGAATGCCCGGGAGTGAGGTTTGCAAAGCGGTTTAAAGGATAGTTCGTGGCTTTTTGCTTTTTGCGGTACACCAGCACCACTATCAGACAAGCCACAGCGCCTACCCCTACGCCCCAGGCAAGGGAGATCAGCACTCTGCGGGCGTAATTCACAGTTGACACGCGAGCGGTTTGCTCCAGCCAAGCGTTGATGCCTGCGTAGAGATTGCCGCTTTTGATGTTTCGGTACACGTCGGGATGGTCAAGGACGGCGTTCATTTCGCTATCGCTGATACGGTCGTAGTATGCACCGTAAATATGCATATCGTAGCGCCATTCGTAGCCGTCGTGATGAATCACCAGCAAAACGAAATCGTCCGAGCGGGAAAGACCGTAGCGCTGCATATAGTCGGGGTTATCGTAGCGCTCCAGTACCACGTACATGGGCACTTTTTCAAACAGACTTTCGGCTTTGTCTTCCAACGCCTTGTCCTCGCCAAAGGGCAGTTGGGCGTAGATATCGTACACGTGGCACTGGGGATAGTCTGTGTCGGAGGCGGCATAGCCATTCACCCTGCAAAGCACAGGCAAAAAAGCCACGCACAACACCAAAAGAAGCAGGACTTTTTTCATACTCTTTTTCATCCTACCCACCCCCCAAGGAAAAATGCGGCGAGGAACACAAGGGCGGCTACCGCCCCGAACAAAATCGCCAGACGTCCCAAACTGACGGGTACGCTGCCGTAAATTTTGCCCGTTGCCCCGTTGAGAGCAAAGGTGTAGTCCTTTTTCTTGCCTTTATAAACCAAGAGCCAAAGGGGGAGCAAAGCATACTCCCAATGGCTTTTCTCAATGTGGAGATTCAGGGCATTCACCGTCACGGTGTTGTAACCGACAACCGTTGAGCGAAGCATATCCGCGGCGTAGTTTTCCATGCGGCCTCTGACCTCGTCTTTCAGGTCAGAGCGTTCAATATTGCGTTTTTTTGCCACGAAGCCCGATAGGTATTCGGGAGCAAACTCCCGCAGATCTTCCGACGAGAAGGGCAGAATGCCTTCCAGCATTTTTTTGTCTGCTTCTCTGAGGGCAGAGGAGGTGATATCTTCAAAATGAATGTCTCCCGAGCGCTCAACTGCGAAGTAGGAGGTTTCGGTATAGATCTTATTGCCGCTTCTCCAGCTCCGCACACGGGTGGCGCGGGCATCCAGATGGGCGTGGGTATCCGCATCGGTAACCCAGAAGGGATAATAAATACCTTGCATATTCCCGATCTGCCTGTCTGAGGAGAAGTCGCGGGGGGCAAACCATTTCTTTTTTGCCCATTTGAGAAAGGTTTGTTTGGCGCCTTTTTCATCAATCTTGAATGGCACCATTTTGTTTGGTTTCATTTGCCCCGACAGCTTTCCTTGCAGCACTACGGGACTGTGGCAGTAGGCGCAAAAGTCTGCCGCCGTATGCTCGTCTGCCATGATCTCACCGCCGCAGGAGGGGCAAAGGTAGGCGTTCATATGAGCGCAGAAATCCTCTGCGTCCGCCTCTGCCTGTCTTGCCTTTTCCGCGGCGTCGGTGTGTGACAGCTCTTCTTCGGTAAATGCCGACAGACAAAACTCACACGCAAACTTCCCCTGTTCAGGAGAAAAAGACAATGGCGCGCTACAGTTGGGACATTGAAACGCAACGGCGTTTTTTTGGTCAACTTCGTGCATATGTAAAGTGATCCTTTTTATTGTCTATTACAAAAATATGTCAGTTTTCTCAATATTAAGAGCGGGGGTTTCCGCAGTTAGAGCAGAATTTGCCTTTATTTTTGGTGCCGCATTGGCATACCCATTCCTCAGCGGGTCTGGGTGCGCCGCATTCAGAGCAGAACTTGCCTTGGTTTTCGGCGCCGCATTGGCATTTCCAGCCGGACGCGGGCTTAGGCGCGCCGCATTCAGAGCAGAATTTGCCGCTGTTTTCCGCGCCGCATTGGCATTTCCAGCCGGACGCGGCTTTGGCTTCTGCTTTTGCCTTGGCCTGAGCTTCCATTTGCTGACGGTTGGTTTCGCTGGCGGTGCCAAAGAATCCTGCCCCTGCACCCATGCCCATACCCATGCCCATAAAGGCGGTAGCAGAGCCACCGGGGTTACTGCCTGCATTTTCAAAGCCGCGAGCCATAGCGCCCTGCACGTAGCCCTCACGGACGGCGGCATCGCCAAGCATAGCGCCTTGGTTGCGCATTTTGATCAGCTCTTTGGATTCTTCATCGTAGGAAATAGAGGCAATACCCACAGACTGCACTTCTATACCGCGCATCTTCTTCCAGTCTTCGTCCAGGGTTTCTGCCATGTATTTGGACAGCTCTCTGCCTTGGGAGGGTACGTAGGAAATGCGCATACCGTCCATGGACATACGGTTGATGGATGCCTGGAGGGCTTCCAGGAATTCGGACATATACTGGAGGTTGATATCGTCAATTTCCACGCGGTCGGCGTTTTTGGGAATGGCCTCGGTATAAAACAGAATGGGGTTGACCACTTTGATGGAATAGGTACCGTGGGCGCGCAAGAACAGTTCGCTGTTGTAGAAATTATCAAAATAGTTCACAGGCGTTTTGGTGCCAAAGCGAATGCCTTTGATTTCCTGTTGGTTGATGTAGACGGCAATTTGCTTGGTGGAGGGTACACCGCCGTATTTCACGCGGGAGAACGCTTCTTTGAGAGATTCGCCCCAGTCCCCTGCGAAAAGCGAAGGCGCGGAGGAGTTGTCTACCTTGTAATACCCTTCTTCAGCGGTAAAGTCCACGATCTTGCCGCCGTCGATGAGAAGCATACATTGACCGGGATAAACGTGGATGACAGAACCGTTGCTGATGTAGTCTTCAGTGCCGCGACGGTTGCTGTTTCTGCGGTCGTTTTTGCGAACGGTCACACCTTTGCAAAAAACGGTGGTGTCCGACATATTATCGGGCTCAATGACTTCCTGCCAAGTGTCTGCCAAAGCGCCGCCCATGGCGCCGAAAAATGCTTTAATAATACCCATAATCAAATTCCTCTCTTTCAAAAAGAATATAAAAATCAGTAGCGGAGAAGCCTGCGCACAGGCTCTCCGCTCACATTATACTATAAAAACAAAACAAAGACAATATAGAAAAGGAAAATTTACAAGTAAAATTTATCCGCTTTCAGGGATATCGCAAGTTTTCATGCAAACGGAACTTTCCGTCTCCGCTTTTCGCTACATCCGCTTTGACGGACGGCTTTGCGTCCGACAATCCCATCAGGCGCTGTGGACGGTAAAGGGAGTCTGCGCCCCGCGCCCACTTGTGTCAAACACGCTCTCGGGTACTTGGAGAAGAGTGTCGCGGATGAGGTGCTGACCTTTTTCGTTGGGATGGATGCCGTCAAGACAGTAATAGTCGGTCAAAGAGGAAGTAGCCATAAAAGAGGCGCGCAGGTCAATGAGAGGCAGACCTTCCTCTCTTGCCAATTTTTCCACCCTGCGGGAGTATTCTGCCTGGTAACGGAAAATAACGTCCTCTTCTCCCAGCCAATGCAAAATATTGTCTCTTGAAAGACCGTCTCTGCTCACCCAGTCCAGATACCTACCCGAGCAAACGGGAATCACCGAGCAAAGCACAGCCAAGATTCCCTTTTCACGAAGGCGGCGGACGGTTTTGCGGTAGAGAGCTTCAAAATCGTCGGGGGAGGTGCGAGACAAATGCACCTCATCGGGAGTGGCGGAGATCTCCGCCCAGTTAAAGTCGGCGTCGTTTCCCCCGTATTCCAGAATCGCCACGTCGCAGGGCTCGCCCCTGTCCAGCGTGCGAAAAAGGTGATCCGCGCCCTTCTCCAAAGTACAGCCAAAGCGGGAGCGGTTGTTGAGGGTGATATGAAAGCGTTCTTCTACTTTATCGTAACCGATTTCCTTCGTGGTCATATATCTGCCTGCTTCAGGCGACCAGACCACCCCGCGGAGGATAGAGTCGCCGCAAATCCATACGTGTTGCATGAGGTTTCCTTTCTTGTGTCGCAATACTTTGGCAAGACTGCGAAATAAGGCGTTTTTTTGCTTTACCCACAGTATGCCCAAAAGCGATGCCGCCAAAACAGAGCATCGCTTTTTCGGTTTCATTATAGCGCCAAGCAAGAAAAACCGCAACCTACTGATTTTTATCTTGACTCTACTGCCTTTTCGTGGTAGAATAGAGAAAATAGAATAAATTCTACCCAAGGTAGACTTTGAATTTTTGCAAAGGATTGTTTACATATGACAGAAGAACAAGTGCGAGAACGCATTGCCAGAAACCTCGCCCATTACCGCAAGCTCAACGGATTGACACAAATCGAGCTATCCAATATTATCAACTACTCCGACAAATCCGTGTCAAAATGGGAGCGAGGCGAGGGGGTGCCTGATATTTTTGTGCTCACCAAGCTGGCAGACTTATTTGGCATTACGGTAGGCGACTTTTTATCCGAAGAGCAAAAGCGCCGCCCCACCAGCAAAGGACAAAAAATGCTCATCACCTTAATGGCGGTGGGTCTGGTTTGGTTTGCGGCAACGCTGGCGTTTATCGTGTGCAAGATCGTGATTCCCACGGCAACTTATCTTTGGATGGCGTACATTATTGCCATTCCCGTGTCTGCCATCGTGCTGATTGTTTTTTGTTGCACTTGGTGGAATTTGCTCAGCCGTTTTCTGTCGGTATCGCTTTTGCTTTGGGGATTGGCGCTCACTCTGCATTTGCCCCTACGGGTGGAAAACATTGCCCTTGTCTACGTGCTGGCGGGTGTATTTCAGGTGCTGGTGGTGCTCTGGTACGGGCTGATGCATTTGCGCCGTCACGGAGGGCGCAGGCTGCCTGAAAAGCAAGCAAAACCCGAAAAAGCAGAAGCGTCTTTTGAGGCGGAAGACAAGGAAAAAGAAAGCGCGCCGTCAGATATAGCCAATTAAGCGTGAAAAATCATACCGTTTTTATTTCCAATTTTACTCTTTTTAGCAAAAACCCCTCTATTTTTTTCATATTTTAGATAGCAAAAGGAAATGATACAAAAGAAAGGATGAACAAACCATGGCAAGAAAAAGCAAAGAAGAGAAAGCTGAGCGCAGAGAAGAACTCAAAGAAAAGCATCAAGAAAACATGAAGAAAGCGAAAAAGAAATCCGACTCCTTTTGGAAAGACTTTAAAAAATTCATCTCCAAGGGTAACATCGTAGACTTATCCGTTGCGGTGGTCATCGGTGCAGCGTTTAACGCCATCGTCAAAGGTCTGGTGGATTTAAGTCGGATCG
>JAZOBX010000297.1:0-6055 GCA_045596205.1 Eubacteriales bacterium
CCGTTGTTGGAGGCGGCGTCCATTTCAATCACGTCAACGGCGGCGCCTTTTTCAATGCGCAGACACGCCTCGCACTTATGGCAGGGATTGCCTCCCACGGGAGAGGTGCAGTTGACGGCTTTGGCTAAAATTTTGGCGCAGGTGGTTTTTCCCGTTCCTCTTGAACCGCAAAAAAGATAGGCGTGAGAAAAGCGTTTTTCCTCAATCTGATATTTGAGAATATCGGTGACCTGCTCCTGTCCGCAGACTTCGTCAAAGTCACGGGGCCGCCACTTGCGGTATAAAGCCCTATACATCTTTTCTTGCTCCTTTCTTTTTCCTTCCCGAAAAATCAAAAAAACAGGTAAGCGACAACCGCTTACCTATGAGGGCGAACGGATTTAAAGAAAAATCTTCGTTCTCTTTTTGTTTTTGTGGCTCAATCTGCTTGCAGATTGAGGTTATGCGCATAAAATACGTAGCCCACTTCCGGTACACGGAGAGAACCATACACTTTATCTTCGAGTCATTCCTTACACGCGCTTACCCGATGCAACGCTCCGAACAGGCAACCTTGCGGCACCCCGGGTTGACCGCTTAATGCTGCTTGGTTCCCCACCTGACATGGTTCACAGTTCCCGGTCGCACAAGACCCATTCTTCAACACGTATTCTCGAGTGCTGACCGCACAAGAAATGCCCTTAGGAAAAGCATCACCCCTGCTATAGCGGATTTCAGGTACAAGGTACCGCTACCACCCCGGCTAGTATGGTCCTTTCCGTATATCGGAAGAGCATAATACAGTATAACAAATTTTATTCCATTTTGCAAGAGCAAATGCAAAGTTTTTGAAATATTTACAAAAATTTAAGTGATCATACCGCCGTTGGGGCTGATGACCTGCCCTGTGAGATAGGTGTCTTCGGCTATAAGATAGTAGGCAAGGCGGGCAATATCTTCTCCTTCCCCCATTCTGCCAAGGGGGATTTCTTCTATGAGGGCCTCTTTTGCCTCGCTGTCCAGCATGGCGTTCATTTCGGTGTCAATGACACCGGGGGCGATGCAGTTACAACGGATGCCTGAGGGGCCCACTTCCTTTGCCAAGGCTTTGGTCATGCCAATAAGTGCGGCTTTGGTGGTGGAATACAGCACCTCGCAGGAAGAGCCTACCATGCCCCAAATGGAGGAGATATTCAAAATCACGCCGCTTTTTTGGGCAATCATTTGGGGGAGGCACTCGCGGATATAGAAAAAGGCGCCGCGGAGGTTGGTATCAAACGTGTTTTCCCACAGCTCGGTGGACACGTCCTGCAGCAGTTGGAAGGAGGAAATGCCTGCGTTGTTAATGAGGGCTTGTGGCGCGCCGTAGGTGGCTGTGGCAAGCGCAACGGCATTTTTTACGGCATTCTCGTCTCTGCTGTCGGCGCAAATGGCAAGGCATCCGCATTCTTTTGCCAAGGTCTCTGCCTGCTCTGTTGCGGAGCAGTAGGTAAAGGACACTTGCCATCCTTTTTTAGCAAAATGGCGCACCGTTGCCGCACCGATGCCGCGGGAACCGCCTGTGATGAGCACGTGGGGCATATCTTTCTCCCTTCTCTTTTTTCGCTTTTATTAGTATACCAATCAAAGCAGAAAAAGTCAATGTTTTTTCGGTACTCTTGGGGTTGTTTTTAGAGTTTTTCTATGGTAAAATGAAAATGATGACTGTTTTTTGCAAAAAAGCGAGGACATACTATGATTTTTTTACATACAGCCGACTGGCATCTTGACGCTTCTATGGAAGCGGGGCTGTCGCAAGCCAAAGCAAGCGAGAGACGGAGAGAGCTGTATCTTGCCTTTGAAAAAATGGCAGAGGATGCAGAGGAGATGGGCGCAAAGGCAATTCTGATCGCAGGGGATCTGTTTGACGGGGCAAATCCCTCTCCCTCGGCGGTAAGCAGAGTATCTGCTGTGATGGAAGCCCATCCGAATATAGATTTCATTTTGCTTTGCGGCAACCATGACAGTACGGCGAGAGTGCATCTGCCCACAATAAAAAACCTGAAAACCTTTGAAGAAAAGGGTGTGTTTCGGTATGAAAACGTGGCGGTGTATGGGGCGGAAGACCCTTCCGTTTCTCCTGCGGAGCTGGGCATTTTGGCGGAGGACTGCAACATTGTGATGCTTCATGGGGAAACAAGAGCAAGCGGCAGTGAGCAAATTGCCCTTTCCCGTTGGGAAAACCAGGGGGTGGATTATCTTGCCCTTGGGCATTACCACCGCTATGAAAGTCACGCCCTTGACGGCAGGGGCAAATACGTGTATGCGGGGTGTCCTGCAGGGCGCGGATTTGACGAATGCGGCGAAAAAGGGTATGTGAAGCTGACGGTAGAGGACGGCAAGGTGCGAGAAGAATTTATTCCTCTTGCGGGCAGACGGTACCATACGGTAGAGCTGGATATTTCCGCTATGGAGTCTGCTTATGAAATAGAAACCGCTACGCTGGATGCCACAAGGGATATTCCAAAGCAGGATGCGGTGAAGGTGGAGCTGACGGGAGAATGCATCCCTTCCCTTTTGCCTGATACCAAAATGCTTTCCACCAGACTGTCTTCCCGCTTCTGGCTTGGGAAAGTGAAGGACTGTACTACGCTGAAAGCAGATATAAGAGAGACGGACAAGTCTCTTTTCGGGGTATTTGCAAGATTGGTGGGCGAAAAAATTGAAGATGAAGCCATGAGACAGCGGGTGCTGACCTGCGGGCTCAAAGCGCTGAGAGGGGAGGAGACGGCAGAATGAGACTGCTGGAATGCTATATTGAAAACTTCGGGAAGCTGTCGCAGTTTTCCTATACCTTTTCTCCCGAAATGAATACATTTTGCCATGAAAACGGCTGGGGCAAAACCACCTTTGCCGCTTTTATCAAAGCCATGCTCTACGGTCTCCCTTCCACCCGCTCCAAAAACCTGTTCGAAAATGAACGCTCCCGCTATCAACCCTGGCAGGGCGGTCGGTTTGGCGGTTGGCTCACCTTTGAGGTAAAGGGCAAGGTCTATCGCGTGGAACGGAGCTTTGGGGCGAAGGAATCCCAGGACACGTATCTGCTGCTGGACAACGCCACCCACACGCCCACGGAGGACTACGCGGGCGAGGTGCTGGGGGAGGCGCTGTTTGGCATTGACCAGAAGGGCTTTGAAAGAAGCACCTATATTTCCGAAAAAAGCGAATATGTGAAGCCCGACTACAGCGACGTACAGGCGAAGCTGGTGAACGTGCAGGATTTTGAGGACGTGGACAAAGCATTAAAGTACCTCAAAGAACGGAGAAACTTTTACCGCCCTAACTCTAAAAGAGGAGAGATCGTTGATCTGCAAAACGAGGAATACCGTCTGTCCGACGAGATCCGCGAAGCGGAGGCGGCAGCTAAGGAATACAGGCAGCTTCAGGAAGAAATTTCTCTTTTGAAACAGAAGCAAAAGCACGATTACCGCGAGATTGAAAGATACCGCGCCGAGCAGACGAAAATGCTGGAAAGCCGCAGAGCGGCAGACAGTATCCGTCAGCAGAAAGCGTTAAAAGAGGCATGGGAGGCGGAAGAAGAAAAGGTCAAAAAAGCAGAGGAAACGCCCCTGCCCTCCCTGGAAGAAATCGGGGAAATCACTCTGGCAATAAGAGCCTTGGAAGCGCCTAAGCCCACCTTTAAACCGCCCCCTGCAAAAGAGGAAAAGGCCGCTTTGGGACTACCGCTGATACTGGGAATTTTTGGGGCGCTTTTGCTGCTGCTGACCCTTGTTAGCCCTTGGCTTTGCTTTGTGGGTATTGGGGTCATTTGCGTGAGCATTTGGCTTTGGATAAATAGCAAAAACAAAGCTAAAAACGAGGCAGAAGCCCCTACGGAGCCCATTGAGGTGCCCGACGAAAACCGCTTGATCTTGGAAGAATTTCTCCGCCGTTACCCTATGGAAAGCACCCCTTCTCCTTCCCTTTCGGAGGTGGATGAATGGGTAAAAACGCTGTCAAAAAAGCGGGATGAGCTGATTAAGCTGCGCGGAAAAGCCAGCCAGGCGTTTGATACCTACAGCCGCTACACAGACGAGCATCCCCTTCCCGCAGAGAGGACTTTGCCAGCAAGCGAAGAAGCCATTCACGAGACGGCTGCGCTACTACGAAGCCTGGAGATGGCGTATAAAGATTCCGTGGATACCATAGGGGAAAAAGAACGGGTGGCGGCACGCTACGCTACGGCGGCTGACCGTTTGCCCGAACTGCGTCAAAAGCGGGAAGAAACCAAAGAAGCGCTTGCCACCGCAAAGCAAAACCTTGAGGTGATTTTGGAAACTGCCAAGTATCTGGAGGAAGCGAAGCAGGAGTTGACGGCTTCTTATCTTGACAAGGTGCAGGAGAAGTTTGCCTACTACATTGGCGAGATGAGCCAAATTGAGCCTTCTCTTGCGTCCGATACCTACAAGCTGACCCCTGCCTTTGAGGTGACGGTGGTGGAAAACGGCGCTTCTCACGAGCAACTGGCGGTGAGCCGCGGCACGAGAGATTTGCTTGCGCTTTGTCTACAGTTTGCTTTGCGGGATGCGATCTTTGACAAGGAAAACCCGCCCCTCTTGCTGGACGATCCTTTTATTGCCTTTGACCAGCGGCATATTCATGCGGCGCTGGGGTGCCTCCAAAAGATGGCAAAGAGCAAGCAGATAATTTATTTTAGTTGTCACGAATCGAGAATATAAAAAACGAGGTGCGATTGCAATGGGCAATCGCACCTTTCGTTTTATTTTGCATAGTGTCTAACGAGGCCGATGAGGATTTCGGTCATTTTGGTGAGGGAGGCGACGGGGATGTATTCCTGTCTGCCGTGGAAGTTAAGTCCGCCTGTGGAGAGGTTGGGGCAAGGGAGTCCCATGTAAGACAGACGAGCGCCGTCGGTGCCGCCGCGGATGGGGCAGATGCGAGGGGTAACGCCTGCATCGGTCATGACTTTTTTGGCGCTTTCAATCAGGTGCATATGGGAGGAGATGACCTCTTCCATATTATAATAACTGTCGGTGACGGTGGCTTTGATGTAACTGCCGCCGTAGATTTGGTTGAGCCTGTCGGCTATGGCAAGAAAATGGGCCTTGCGCTGTTCAAAGGTGGGGCGGTGGTGGTCACGGATGATATAATGCGCCACCAGATGCTCTACCCCGCCCTCTACTTCGTCTGCCATATAAAAGCCCTCGTAGCCCTCGGTGGTGGCGGGGGTTTCGTTTTTGGGAAGGGCCTCATGGAAGGCGGAGAACATTTCGATGGCGTTCTTCATTTTGTTTTTGGCGCTACCGGGGTGGACGCTGACGCCTGTAATTTCCAGCTTTGCGGCGGCGGCGTTGAAGTTTTCGTATTCAATTTCGCCCAGCTCTCCACCGTCTACGGTATAGGCGAAGTCTGCCCCAAAGGCGTCTACGTTAAAATAATCGGTGCCTCTGCCTACCTCTTCGTCGGGGGTGAATGCCACTCTGACTTTGCCGTGGGGGATTTCGGGGTGGGCGATAAAGTAGGCAAGCATACTCATGATTTCTGCCACGCCTGCTTTGTCGTCTGCGCCAAGGAGGGTGGTGCCGTCGGTGACGATGAGGTCTTGGCCGACGTAGTGGGCAAGCTCGGGATTTTCAGAGACGGGGATTTTGTATTCGCCCGCTTTATCCAGCAGAATATCGCCGCCTGTATAGGTGAGGATGCGGGGGTTGACGTTGGCGCCGCTGACGGCAGGAGAGGTATCCGCATGGGCCAAAAAGCCAAGGGTGGGGGCGTTTTCTACATTGGCAGGAAGGGTGGCGGTGACGTAGCCGTATGCATCCATTTCGGCTTCAAGGCCAAGGGCGAGAAGCTCGTTTTTGAGCGCTTCCAGCAAAATCAGTTGTTTTTCGGTGGAGGGGTATTTTTCCTCGGAGGCGTGGGGGTCGGAGGTGGTATCGTAGCGCACGTAGCGCAGAAATCTTTCTACGGGATTCATTTGTTTTTCCTCTTTTTTCTTTGATGAAACTATTGTAACACAGGGGAGGGGGAAATGCAAGCGTTTCCTATCATGTTTGCGGAGCAAACATTTCAAGAC
>JAZOBX010000298.1:0-3139 GCA_045596205.1 Eubacteriales bacterium
CCCTTAGGATTTTTAGGCCTGATCGGATTAATCGCCTTGGTTGTCATCTATATCATAAAGCCTAACTATCAAAACAAAGTCATCTCCAGTACCTTTATCTGGAGACTCAGTCTGAAATATAAGAAAAAGCGCATTCCCATCAGCCGACTGCATAACATTTTGCTGTTTGTTTGCCAATGCCTGATTTTGACCCTGTGCGCCTTGCTTCTGGCAAAGCCCGCTATCCTCTCCGATAAAGTGGAAAACGATAATGAAAAGGTCATTATCCTTGACGCATCTGCAAGTATGCTGCTGAAAAATGCAGAGGCAACGCGGTTTGTCCGCGCCGTGGAGCAAGCCAAGGCGTTGGCGGAAAACACCCTGTCCGAGGGCGGGACTGTGTCTGTGATTTTAGCAGACAGCGCGCCTCTCTTTTTGGCGCAGCGTGTAACCGAGGAGCAAAGCGAACAGCTTGCTGCTGTCTTTGATGGGCTCCTTTCAGAGGGTACCGCCTGCACCTACGGTTCTGCCAACATGGAGGAAGCCTTTGCTCTGACAGAGCAGGTGCTGAAAGAAAACAGCGAGGCAGAGGTGTATCTCTACACCGCCACCACCTATATTGAAAAGAACGGTATCCGCGTAGAAAACGTGGCAGACCCTTCCGAATGGAACGTTGCGGTGCTGGATTGCACGGCAGAATACAATGCAGACAACCACTATGAAATTACCGTAGACGTCGGTTGCTTTGGCAAAACCGAGCTGGTCACCGTCAATTGCAAGGTGCACAGCCCCAACGGTAAGGCGCAACCCATTACCGTGAGCAGAGCCGAATTTTTTGATCCCACTGAGGAGCAGAAAAAAGTGGTCTTTTCCACAGACGATTTCGCAGGCGTGCCGCTGTACTCCTTTGATTATCTGGAAGTATACGTGTCTGTTGGCGACGCATTCCCCGACGATAACTCCTTTTTGCTTTACGGCGGAACGAAGCAGACCATTCGGGTGCAATACGCCAGCTCTATTCCCAACTACTTCTTTGCGGGCATTGTCAGAACCCTGCGTGAGAGCATGAAAGGGAAGTGGGATATCCAGTTTGTGGAGGTTCCCGAGCAGGAAGTCGGCCTGACCGAAGGCTTTGATTTCTACATTTTCGAGCACCGTATGCCCGAGATCATGCCAAACGACGGCGTGGTACTGCTGGTAGACCCCGATGCGGCGCCTCGGGATTCGGGGCTGATTCTGGGGGATATCCATCAGGTCAACAGAGATTCCACCCTGGCAAGCGGTGTGCCCCATAAGCTGATGAACTTTGTAGACCCCGGCCGTGTGACCATTGCCAAATACAGCGAAATTCTTTCCGCTGACGGCTATGAAGAGCTGGCCTTCTACCAGGGGAACCCCGTGGTGCTCTTAAAGGATACCGACGAGCAAAAGGTGGTGGTTTGGGCATTTGACCTGAACTATTCCAACCTCATTGCTCTCCCCGACTTCTCCTTTATGATCTACAATCTGTTTAACCATTTCATCCCCTCCACCGTGTCCGACAGCGCCTTTGCCATTGGTGATACCGTAGAGCTGACCCCGAGAGGCACGGAGCTAAAGCTGATCGGCAACGGCGAAGAGATCGCCTTTGAAGAAAACTACGGCAAGGTTACCCTTGTGTCCCCCGGTACCTATACCGTCACCCAAAAATCCATGGCGGGAAATTCTCTGATTATCGAGAATTTCTTCGTCAAGATTCCCACAAGCGAAAGCAACGTCACCAAAGCAGTAGACGCCCTCCCTTATCTGAACGTAGAGAAAACCCAAGAGACCGCTTATCAGGACTTGCTGTTCTATTTTGCAATAGCTCTTGTGGCGTTCATGTTTATAGAGTGGTATCTGCAAACCAAGAAGAATTACTGACAGGAGCGAAAAGATGTCCAATTTAAATATACGTTTTGAGCATCCTTGGCTGCTCTTGTTACTCATCCCTGCGGCGTTACTGACGCTGATTCCGTATTTCCGTATGACGAAAAAATACCGTCGCACGAGAAACCGCATGATTTCCATCACCCTTCACCTGATTGCCATGGTGCTGGCCATCAATCTGCTGGCGGGTATTTCCTTTTCCTACGAGATTTTAAATGAGCAGAACGAATTGATTTTGCTGGTAGACGTCTCGGAAAGCAACGGAGCCTCCCGCCAGAGCAAGGATGAATTCGTTCAAACGGTGCTGAACGTCAGCGACGGTAAATACCGCGTGGGCATCGTGAAGTTTGGCTATGGAGAGGTGTACGCTGCGCCCCTTACCACCGACACTGCCCTTGCCTACGAGCAATATCTTTTGTCGGACGACCCCGACACCACCGCCACCGACCTTGCCTCTGCCCTTGGTTACACCAAAACCCTGTTTACCTATCCCGAAACGGGCAAGATCGTGGTGCTCTCCGACGGTATTGAGACCGACGGTGTGGCAAGCTCTGTCATCAAGGCCATTGCCGCCGAAGGCATTACAGTGGATACTGCTTATTTCCCCAATAAAAAGCAAGACGAAATCCAGATTCTTGGCGTAAATATCCCCGAGCAGCATATCGTTGTCGGTGAGCCCATTTCCATGGAGCTGACGGTGCGCCATAATCTTGGTAGTGGCAACAGAGACCTGACACTCAAGCTCTTTGATAACGGCGAACAGCTGGGCGAAAACGCCACCGTCACCGTCAGCAAGGAAAAACAGATTCTCCCCATCACCGTCACTCTGGATGAACGCGGTCTCCACGATCTCCGCTTCGTGATGGAGTACGAAAAAGACAGCCTCACCCAAAACAACGAATACCATACTTACGTCAATCTGCAGGTGTTCGACAATATTTTATTAATTGAAAGAAAAGAAAACGAATCCGAAAAGCTTCAAGCCCTCCTGAGCGAGAAATTCAATGTCACTTCCATCAGCCTGGAGCAAGATTTTGCCGAGATTCCCCAAACCATCGGAGAGATGGCAAACTACGAGCAGGTGATTTTGGTCAACGTGGCGTACAGCGATATGCCCGCAGGCTTTGAAGCATTGCTGAATGAATACGTCTACGAGCTGGGCGGCGGTCTCTTTACCGTTGGCGGCGAAAATGACGTGATAGGTGATAAGCAAGTGCCCCACGCCTACAACCGTGAGGACATTGCCAAATCC
>JAZOBX010000299.1:0-3079 GCA_045596205.1 Eubacteriales bacterium
TAGGAGACCTTCATTATTTTCTCCCGAATTTATGCTTTTTTTCTTGTTGCTCTTGGGGCGCCTCTGCGGGCTCGTCAATGAGCTTATGTTTTCTCATGAGCTCGTCAATGATCATTTTGACGATCTCGTCGGGGGAGACACGCTCTGCCACGGCTTCAAAGGTCAGTTTCATTCTGTGGCGCAGAACGGGATATGCCAGCTCGTTGATATCGTTATAGGAAACGTTAAAGCGACCCTGCATCAAGGCTTTGACCTTTGCCGCAGAAATCAGCGCCTGTCCTGCTCTGGGGGATGCGCCAAGACGCACGTATTTCTTTGCCGCTTCGCTGGCGCACTCGCTGTCGGGATGGGTGGCAGAGCAAAGCATCATGGCGTAGCGCATGACCTCTTCGGCTACGGGAATCCGGTTGGCGGTGGCGCGCATTTCCAGAAGATCACTGCCGTTACAAGCGGCATCTGCCACTTCCGCCATGGTCTTTTGGGTCATGTTGACAATGTCCATCAGCTCGTCAAGAGAGGGATTCTTCACGATAATTTTGAACATAAAACGGTCCATTTGCGCTTCGGGCAGAGGATAGGTACCGTCTTGCTCCACGGGGTTTTGGGTGGCAAGCACGAAAAATGGCTCTTCCAGCTTTCTGGAAACACCCATGACCGTCACCGTATGCTCCTGCATGGCTTCAAGAAGCGCAGACTGGGTTTTGGGAGTGGCACGGTTGATTTCGTCGGCAAGAATGATGTTTGAGAAAATGGGACCGGGCTGAAATTGGAAGGTGGAGTTGCCCTGCTCGTCCTTGACGATGATATTGGTGCCTGTGACGTCGGCGGGCATCAGGTCGGGGGTAAACTGAATGCGGGAGAAGGGCAAGTCGAATACGCGACCCAGAGAACGGACGAGACGGGTCTTCCCTACCCCGGGCACGCCTTCCAGCAGCACGTTACCGCCTGCAATCATAGCGATAACTGCCCCTTCGATGACTTCCCTCTGACCGATGACATCGCGGCTGATCTGCTCAAAAATGTTTTTACATTGAAGACTGAATTTTTGAATGTTTTGTTCTGTTACCATGGTTTTTTCCTACTCTATCCTTATTTTAATATTTTTCGTAATTAAATGCCGCTGAAATAGGCTTCAAAGAATTCCCTGAGCTCGGGAGGGATCTCGCCCGTTTCGGCAAAAATCTGCATTGCCATTTCATAGTACATTTCCAGTTGATCCTTGTAATAGGTGTTGCCGTCAATAAACTGGTTGCTGTTTTCCCATTTGCCTGCGGCTCCCATGCCTTGGCTGTCGCCGGAGCCTGTGCCGCCTTCTTCTTCGCCTTCCTGCTTTTCGTTGGAGTCGCCGCCGCTGGACTCTCCCCCCTCGTCTCCGTCTTCTGCGGAGGATTCGCTGCTTTGGGGTGTGTCGCTGGCTTGGTCGCCTTCCTCTTCACCGCTACCGCCGTCTTCGGTTTCTTCAGAGTCTTCTTCGTCCTCTACCTCCATAAAGATAGCCACAAAGCCGCACTCTTCTTCAATATCGGTGTCATAGCGTTCGGGATATTCGTATCCGTCATCCCATCCAAGGAACATCCAACCGTCATCGGGGATAGCGACCACGGGGGTGGTGCTTTCTCCGGGCAGAACCAGCTGTTCGGTTTCGCCCTCAATCTCACCGCCTTCTCCTGCCACGTAATAAACGGGAATGTAGTCGAAAAAACGGTCGGGGTCAATGAGCTCTCCGCCTGAGGGGACTTTCCCCTCACTTGCCAGTCCCACCACGGTGGTCATGCCTACCCCCAGCACCAATGCAATAGCGGTAAGGGCAATAACAGCTTTTGAAAAGCGGATGCGCAGCTTCCGATGCTCTACGGCTCTGAGGGCTTGCTCTGCATTTTCGCGCTGGCGGGAGGCCATGTAGGAGTCGTCTTCTGCCAAGTCCAGCATGGTGACAACTCTTTCCTCAAGCCCAAAGCGGTCAATGCGTCGGGCTACCTCCCTCTCATTTGGGCGATACCTAAAAAAGTATAGTAAAACGCCTGAGAGGATGCCTGCGAGGGCGCCGATGCCAATGGCAAACCAGATGCCGCCAAAGGCAAGCATCCAGGATGCGAGGGCAACGGCAAAGTTTACAAAGAACCCGATTGCCGCGCCGCAGAGAATTGACTTGACGACGGCTTCCGTAACCAGTCGGGTATAGTGTTTTTGAAATAAGGGATTTTTCATTTTTGCCATTGGTGTCTCCTGTCTTTTCATACGTTTCGTATAAAGATATGCGGAAGATGCATGAAGGCGGTCTTCTGCATATGTTTATAGGAAACCTATTTGGGGATTGCCCTCGGTCCCCCCAAATAGGGAGACCGAGGACGGCCAACCGCCGCTTGGCGGTTGGCAGATAAAGGTTTGCGGGGGAACAACCGTTGGTTTTGATCAGTTTTTGATCAGAGTAACGGTGAAGTTGCAGATCGATGTAGCACCCCTCATTTTTGCGACGAAGTAATAGGTTTCTCCTGCAACACAGTCAAAGGTAAGCGAAAACTGCAGACTTCCTGCGCCGTCATCATCCTCGGCAATTTTCTCTTTGGAAGCGTTGTACAGGTAGCCTTCGGTATCCGTACTGGTACCGCTCCCCTTAATGCTCTTAAAGCTGTAATTGCCGTCTTCGGTGGCGGTGAAAACGAAATATACGTACTCGCCTGCCTCATCAATGACTGCGGGAAGCGTCTCGCCGGGATTAATCTTAAAGGCGTTTTCAAAGGTTTTTCCGGCATTTAGTTGGTCATATTCCTCCTGTGTCATCCATTGGGCGTAAAGGGTGGTCTTTGCGGTGCTGTAGTAAGAGCCTGCCACCTCGTTGCCGTCTGCATCCACCCATTTGACAAAGACAAAGCCGTCTTTTGCGGGGGCAGAGGGCAGTTGAATGGGCATATTTGAAACAACCGTATGGTATACCGTAGCCTCCTGGCCTGCTTCCACCTGTTCGGTGAAGGTATATGTGATCTCTTGACCCGAGAAGCCCCACATAGCCACATGGGTTTCAGTACCCGACTTCCATGCCCACGCACTATCGTAGCCTGCGGGCTGCTGGGGATCTCTG
>JAZOBX010000300.1:0-2890 GCA_045596205.1 Eubacteriales bacterium
CCTACGGCGATGACGGCGACCCGCTGGATATTCTCCTGATCTGCTCTGAGCCCATTGAGCCTATGACCTTGGTCAGAGCCTATCCCATTGGGGTGATCACTATGATGGACAACGGCCGCCGCGATGAAAAGATTATTGCCATTCCCTTCAGCGACCCTAACTATAATCACTACCAGTCGATTCACGACTTGCCCAGTCACATTTTCAGCGAAATGCGCCATTTCTTCTCTGTATATAAGAATCTGGAAAACAAAGAAACCGTGGTGGATGAAATTCACGGCAGAGAGGAAGCCGTTCGCATTATCAACGAGGCAATTGCCAACTACATTGAGACGTTTTGCAAGTAAAATTCTCAAAAACAGGAGGAACCCCCTATGAAAATTGTCAAAAGAGCAGGGGTATTTGAAACCAACAGCTCCAGCACCCATGCGGTCAGCCTTCGCATAAAAGGGGCAGGCGAGGCTTGGAGAGCAGAAAAAGAGATTCCCGAGGAGGAAAGAGAGATCCGCTCCCGCAAAGAGAAATTTTTCTTTTTGATGGGGCTGATGAACGTGGTAAGCTACGAAGCCCCTTGGATGGAGGAAGAGTTTCCGGAGCTGGACAGAAGCTGGAAACCCGGCTTCAAGCGGGCGAAAGAAATTTTCCTTAGGGTACTGTGCGAGCTGGAAGGTCTTGACAAAGATGAAATTCTGGCAGAGCTGAAAACGCAGGAAAGCTTTTGCAACGGTGCGCCCGAGGCGGTTTGCCTGCGGTATTTTAACGAAAACACTCTGGACGATTGCCATTGCGAATTTTGTTATTTTGACAAAGTGGACGCTATCATTGGCGGCTGGGCATCCTCTGAAGAGGATATCCGCCTGGCGGCAATGCGGTTTTATGACGACAACTGCTACTTCCTCTTAGAGGAGGGCTGGTACGGCGGTTTTTGGGATCTGGAGGATAGAGTATTCTAAGATGGGCATTCTGGCAGAATACCAAAACGGCAATTATCACGTTACTCTTCACGAAGACGGCACCAAAATAAAAGCCACCGAGGGCGAGCAGTTTCTTGCCGCTTTTCCCGACAGCATGGACCTGAAAATCACGAATTTTTGCGATCTCGCCTGCCCTATGTGTCACGAAAACGCAGGGGCGTGGGGACAACACGCCGACCTTTCCGCCGCTTTTTTAGGAAAGCTTCACGGCGGAACGGAGCTTGCCATCGGGGGTGGGAATCCCCTTGCGCACCCCGAGCTTTTGCCTTTTCTCAAACGAATGCAGGCGCAGGGTGTGGTGTGCAACATGACGGTCAATGAAACGCATTTGCAGCGTTACCGCGAGGAGATCGAAAGCTTACTTGAGAGACGGTTGATTTGGGGTCTTGGCATTTCTCTGAACCAATTTAGCGAAGAAACTCTGCAATTTGCAGAAAGTCATCCAAACACCGTGTTGCATCTGATTTGCGGTATGGTAACGGAAGAGGAATGGACTAAGCTTTTCGACCGCGACCTGAAGATTCTTTTGCTGGGATACAAGCGGTTTGGCAGAGGAAAGGCCTATTATTCCGCAGAGGTGGAAAAGAAGATCCACGCACTGCGAAAGGCGTTGCCTTCCCTTTTGGAAAGATTTGCGGTGGTTTCCTTTGACAATTTAGCCATTACCCAGCTTCGTATCAAGGCCTTGCTTTCTCCTGAGGCATTTGAGGAAATGTTTATGGGGGAGGACGGAGACGCCACCATGTACGTGGATTTGGTGAAAGGAGAATTTGCCCTCTCCTCTACCGCAAAGGAGCGGTATCCTCTTTTGGATACGGCAGAGGGAATGCTACAGTTTTTGCAACAAAAAAAGAAAAAATAAGCCGAATATGCGTGTTTCCTTAACGGAGAACACGCCTATTCGGCTCATTTTGTTTTGATAAAAGGATTATTCGTCTTTGCCCCAGACGGCGTTGCTCGCAATGGTGAAAATCTCGATGTTATCAAGCACGTCCTTGTCGGTGTCGGCACCGTAGAGGTAGAGGGGCACGTTGGCGGCGGTGTGATCGTCGGAGGTGTAAAGGCCGTTGCGAAGTGCTTCCTTGCTTTCTGCCAATTTCAGGCCACCGGATTCATGGTCAGCGGTGATAATGACCACGGTATCGTCTCTTTGCGATGCCCAATTCAGCACGTATGCGGCGGCTTCATCAAATTCCATCAGAGCGTAGATCATACCCATGATATCGTTGTCGTGATTGCGCTTATCAATTTGCGCGCCTTCAATCATAAGGGTAAAGGGATATTCGGTATCAGCGGTCAGGTAATTGAGCGCATATTCCACCATAGCTTTCAGCGAAACGGTTTCGGTATTGGCATAGGCGGGGTCAAAGGGAGATGCGGTGTTTTTCAGGTTACCGATGATTCTGCCGCTTTGGTCAAAGGATGCCAGGTCAGCAAAGCTTTCGGTGTATTGGAAGCCTGCTTTGACATATTTGTTTTTGGCGGTCATGCAAGAAGAATCGTACTTCGCCAGCAGCAGATCTACCGCGCCCTCTATTTGGTCATTCATAATGCCAAATTTATCGGTGCGTCGGTCGGTATGCGCAGAAAAACTGCCTGGGGTAGCACCGTGTACCACGTCGGTGGTGACAATGCCGGTTTTTCTGCCGTTGCCTTTGCTGATTTCCATAATATTTTTCAAATCATTGCCTTGGATATCCATACCCACAAATTCATTTTCGGTCTTCTGACCTGTGGCAAGGGCGGTAGCAGAGGCGGCGCTATCGGTAATCTCGTCGCTGGCAGAATAGGTGGTGACCTCTCCTACGTAGTAGTCTTCAAAGGAAAGCTTATCGACTTCCATATAGAGCTTGGTATTTTCAATATGGTGGAAGCCCATACCGTCACCAATCATATAGATGACATTTTTTCCCATA
>JAZOBX010000301.1:0-1978 GCA_045596205.1 Eubacteriales bacterium
CATTGGCTGAGTTACTACGTGCCTTCTTTCTACGCCATGGCGGAGGAGGTCAGCCGCATCACGGGCATTCCCATGACAAAGCTGCTCAGCGAATACAAGGCGGTGCATACGGCATTAAAAAACGTGGAATACCCTTACGCCACCTTGCAGGTGGAGTCTGTTTTGGCTTGGTACGGAAAAGAGGATAGAGAGGGGCTGAAAACTGCCCTTGCTCCTGCGTTTGCGGCATTTGAGCAAACGAGACGGCAGACCCTGCAACCTTTCCCCGGCGTAAAAGAAACGCTGGAGAAGATACGGCAAATGGGCATCCCTATGGTGATCTACACCGATGCGGCGCCCGAAAACGCCAGACACCGTTTTGAGGAGCTGGGAATCTCGCAGTATTTCCACCGTTTTTATACCCGCAAAAGACCCTACCACACCCCCGACACCACCTATCCCAAAACGGTGCTGTTCACAGAGGCAAAGCCCAGCCCCCGCAATCTGGCGGGCATTTGCCAAAATGAAGGGGTAAACCCAAGTGAAGTGATGATGGTGGGAGACAATATGGCAAAAGACGTCTATATGGCGCATCTGACGGGGGTGAAATCCGCTTGGTGCAGCTATGGGAGACGGGACTGCGCAGACCTTTATCAGAAGCTGGTGGATATTACCAACTGGACAGAGGAGGATTTTGCCCTTGACCGCGCCCAAAAGCAAAAAATCATAGACGAAGGCATTACGCCTAACTATACTTTGACAAAGTTTGAAGATCTTTTGGATGTTCTGCAAAAGGAACAAAATCAATAAAAAAGCAAATCATACGTTTTTTTGTATGCGCAAAAGAGCAACTGCATCTTGCATTTTTGACGTTTTATACTATTCATGTAAAATACTGCAGAGGTGAAAAAATGGACGAAAATAAACACACACACGGTCAACCCAGCAATCCCGACGTCAACTATCAACACACCTACGAAATGCTCGGTTATTTCCAAGACGAATACTTTCGCCGTCATGAACATTTTTGGTCTGCAATAAAAATGTTTTTCGGCTTGAACATTGCCATATCCTTGCTTCCCTTTATTTCGGGAATTCTCGGCATAGAAATAAAAAACACCGCATTGCCCATCATCATTTTCCCCATCGTCGGCATTTTGGTTGCGGTTACCAGCGCCTTTATTTTGCGCAAAGAGGTGGAATCCTTTAACTATGTTTCCAGGAAAAAATATCAACTCAGCAGAATGCTTCCTGCCGAATATCAGTACATCTTCAAGGAAGAGAAAAAAGCCTCCGATCAAGCCGGCAAGGAAGTAGCAAAAACCGAAACGGAAAAGAAAGGCAAAAAGGAAAAAATCGAGAAAAACGAAGAGAAGCTTGCAGACAAAATCAAAAAGAGTTATTTGTCTTACAGATTGGTTTGGATGAATCTTTTGTTTCAGATTGCCGTTGCGGCACTCTCTCTTGTTTTTTGCCTTATTTAAGCGAAAAACGGCTACCATTTGATGATCAAAACAGCAAAAAGAGCATACACACAAGGCGTAAAATAATGTGCCCTATGTGTCTGCTCTTTTCTGTTTGTAAAGCTTACTGCACAAGTGAAGTTATGTTTGCTGAAAGGATAAGCATAGTTTTAGCCGTGAAGGGCTAAAAGCTTTGCGATTTCTATAAGCATATAGATTGCCCACAAAAGCACCATGTGGAGTGGGTAGAAAAAATAGAAGAAGTATTTGAGACTGTGCTTTCCCTTTTTACCGTTATAGAGCACCAGGGGCACAAGAGCAAAAAAAGCAAAACATTGCAAAACAAAGCTACCGGGCTGTCTTTGCTCAATTTCGATGGCAAGAAGCAGCATTCCCACTGCCGCAAGGCAAATGCGTATCCATTTTTTATCCAGCTTGAGAAGCCAAGCGGGGGTGTGCTCGCCTGCGGGACTCGGCAGAGAAACAAGCAAGGGAAAAAGCATACCGCAAAAGAGGTAGTCAAAATGAAGAAGGGT